>JBOGSY010000001.1:0-34504 GCA_050691915.1 Candidatus Limnocylindria bacterium
TGCCGGGCCTGGGGTGGTGATGGCTTGCCTTCGACGGCTGCGGCGCACGCCAGGAGCGCATAGGCCGAAGGGCGTGCATGGCTCAGGGCCAAGGCTGCCGGCAGCGCTGCGATGAACAGCTGGCGCGCACTGGCCACGATCGCTCGATCATGGCTGCGGGCGATCGCCTCGCCAAGCGCCTGGACGGCGCGGCCATGGGCGTCCTCCGAGCCGATCCCCTCGAGCCAGCGCCCGTCGCTCGTCCGGAGGTTCCGGAACCTGCCGGTCGCCGGGTTGAACGCGGATTGGAGGAACGCGAGCTCGCGCCGGGTCGCAGCCGCGACGATCGGGCCTGCTTCCTTCGCAGCGTGGCGGAGGTCGACCCGCAGCAGCCGGGCAACGTCGTCGGTGCAGTAGCCGTGGGTCAGATCGGGCCGGCGACCGTTGCCGAACTCGAAGATGCCCACGCTGTCGCTCAGCTCATCGAGGTGGCGCCGAGTCACCGCGGGGACTTCTCTGGCCGCGGGAAGGGGATCCGGGACCTCGGGTGGCGGCCCACCGCTGTCGGCGACCGGGCCCAGCGACCGCACGACCCTACCCGCGGGCTGGATGACCATGCGCGCAGGCTCCCGCGCGGGCCTCCCCTGTTCTGCGACGACCTCGGCGAACAGCCGCTTGTAGCGCTCCGCGACCCGCGGCCAGATCATCGTCCGGCCAAGTGCCTGTGCTCGGCGGCGATGACTCTCCCGGCTGCCCTTATCGATGAGCAGGCGGGTCAGCGCTTCTGCCAGGGCATCAGCGTCGTCAAACGGGACGAGGACGCCGCGCCCCTCGCCGAGCAGCTCGATTGCGTGCTCGTAAGGCGTCGATATGACGGCGTCCCCCGCGGCGAGCGCGTAGGCAAGTGTCCCGGAAGTCACCTGCTGGGCATTCTCATAGGGGGTCACGAAGATGTCGCTGGCCGACAGCCAGATCGCGAGCTCGGCATCGTCCACGTAGCGATTCACGAAGTGAACCCGGCCCTCCAGCCCCAGGCGGGCAGCCTGCTTTGCGAGCTCCTCGCGGTAGGTCTCCCCACTCCGGCGGCGGATGTCCGGGTGAGTCGCCACCACGACCGCGTAGCGAGCCTCCCCCACGTCCCCGCCGATCCGGGCGAGCGCGTCGATGACGAGCCCGAGCCGCTTGTGCGGTCCGAGCAGGCCGAAGCTGAGGATGAGCGGGCCGTCGCCCATTCCGGTCAGGGCCTTGGCCACTGCCGGATCCGGCGCCTTGAAGTCCGGCACCCCGTGCGGGATGACCTCCACCCGATCGGCTGGGACGCCATAGCCATCGACGAGGATTCTCCGGCCGCGCTCGGACATCGACACGAGCCGCGCGGATCGCGTGGCGAGCCGCTCGAGGATCTGCCGCTGAAGGGGGGTCGGGTGGGCGAGGATTGTGTGGAGCGTCGTGACGACGGGAACCGTCAGGGCATCGAGGAAACCCAGCAGGTGGCCGCCGCTCCGGCCGCCGAAGATCCCGTACTCATGCTGGATGCAGACCAGATCGACGCCATCGGCCTCGAGCATGGCGGCGAGGCGACCGTACTCGGCCCGGTCGCCCTCGTTCAGGCGATGACGGACAACCGGCGGATAGGGGTGCTGCTCTCCGCGGCGCTCCATGGCAACGACCTGGAGTCCGTCGTACGTCAGCCGGTCTGCCCGAAGCCCCTCCACGAGGTCGCGGGTGAAGGTGGCGATGCCGCATTGTCGGGGCACGTAGGTCGCCAGGAAGGCGATCGACGGAAGTTCGGTTCCCGGTGCCGGTTCGTCGCCGAAAGGCGGCCGCACGTGGCACCTCCAGTCTCCCAAATATGCTACTCCGAGATGTCGCCCGTCGCCCGGGCGCCTGCAGGAGCGTCGCCACGGACCGATCCGCCCAGTGCCAGCGCGACGACGACGGCCGCCGCCGCAGACCACGCGTGCGGGCGGCACGCGGCGGGATAGGGGATTGCGCGCGCCGACTCGTTGCGCGACACGCCAGCGAAGAGCTCTGGAAGGCGCCAGTCGAACGACGCCGCCGCGGCGAGGAGCCCTTCGGCGACGGTCCGCGCCTCCTCGGCAAAGCCGTCAGCCAGCATGCCGTCGATGATCATCGCGGTGTCGTGCGGCCACACCGCGCCGGCGTGGTAGCGCATCGGCCAGTAGCCGCCGTTCGTGGTCGACAGGGTCCGGATGCCGAAACCGGAGAACATCGACGGATCCATGAGGCGGTCGACGACCGCCCGCTGCTCGTCGATTTCGAGGATGCCGGTGCCGAGCAGATGGCCCATGTTCGACGCTATGCCGTCGACGGCGTGCCCCTGGGCATCGAGCGCCATCGCCGGGTAGCGCACGCCGGTCGCACTGTCGGTAACCCAGAAGGCGGCGCGGAATCGCTCGGCCATCTCCTCGGCCAACGAGCGCAGGTTGGCAGCACCGTCCCGGCCGAGGGCGTCCAGCAGCTCGGCAGCCTGGCGCGCCGCGCGAGCTGCGAATCCCTGCACCTCGCAGAGTGCGATCGGTCCGACCGCTCGAGACCCGTCTGCCCAGCGGATGGCATCGCCCGAGTCCTTCCATCCCTGGTTCGCGAGCCCGCTCCCGGTCCTGTCGTGATACGCCAGGAAGCCGCGGGGGTCGGCCGCAACGGCGGCGCGCAGCCACCCAACCGCCGCCTCGAGGTTCGGCGCGAGCGCCGCGATATCATCCGGTGGCATGCCGGCGCGCCAGGCGTCGTGCAGGAGCGAGATCCACAACGGCGTCGCGTCGACGGTGCCGTAGTAGCGCGGCGGTAGCACGAACCGCTCGCTGCCGCCGAGGTGGTGGGTCACCTCGCGCCGCAGCTCGTGGATGATCTTTCCGGGCTCCTCGGCGCTGGCCACGTCGTCGTCCGTCCCCTGGAGGCGGGCGAGCGCAGCGAGCGTTCCGTGCGCGATGTGCGGAGTGGAGCGCAGGAGGAGGCTCGCAGCGATGATGCTGTCGCGACCGAAGAGGGTGAGGAACCACGGCGCGCCGGCGCCGAGGAACCGCGCGTCGGGCAGGCCAGGCATGGCGAGCTCGAGACCGTCGAGGTCGTCGAATGCGCGCCGCAGGAGGCGGCCCACGTCGAATTCCCGTCCTTCGGGGACGGCGACCCGTCCGAGGGTCGCGGCGACGTCGCGGGTGCTGGGAGCCGTGACCACCGCTCCGGTGTCGACGGCTCGCAGTGCCCAGCTCCCGGCGGCCGATCCGCCCGGAGGCGCTACGAGGTGCCAGGTGATGTCGAATCCGAGGTCGTCACGCGCACATGTGCCATCGGTCGAGAGGCGGACGCTGACCCGTTTGTCCTCGGTGGACCAGCCACCCTCGTTCACGCGCACGCCGCCGTGCCTGGTTCCCCCTGCCTTGACGACGTCCATCGGGGTCGCATCCGGTGTGAAATGCACCCCGAGCACGACCGTCACCGGGCCGCGTGAGGCGTTGACGATGGCGATCGACTCGGTCAGCGCGTCGCCCGTGATGACACGCTCGCGCATGAGCAGGATCTCCGGGTCGATAACCCCACCGCCCCGGCGGACTACCGCGCGCAGCACCTGGCGTCGCGGCACGCCCTCGTCGGTCGCAAGGTGCGCGACCGACCATCCGTCGGTCTGCATCGAGAGCCCGCGCACGATGCGCATGTCGCCCAGGTACACGCCCTGTGCGCCCGCATCCAGCGCGATTGAGCCGTCGGCCGTGGTCCACGCCTGCATCGGCGCCGCCAGCAGGCATGAGAGGTCGTGGAGGAATGGCTGTTCCCCGTGGCGGCCGAAGTCATGGATGTCGTCGGGCATCGGTCTCCTTACTCTACGCCGGAGGGGTTGACATCCTGCGCGACGCGATCCACGATGACCTTAGCGCATTTGATCGTTCAAATCGACGCTGCGCGTTCCCTCTGGTGTCCAGATTGCCGCGGAGGTGAAGATGCCCGCACGGCGCCCGACACTGGAGTCGCTGGCCACCGAGCTCGGTGTGTCGCGTCAGACGGTGTCGAACGTGCTGAACAGGCCGTCAGTCGTTGCCGCGCCCACCCGCGAGCGGGTCGCAGCCGCCATCAGTGCCGCTGGCTACGTCCCGTCCCGTGCCGGCCGTGACCTCCGCACGCAGCGATCGCACGCCATCGGCATTCGCCTGATGCCGACCTTTGATGGCATCAACGGGCACATCGGCGACATGTTCCTGCACGAGCTCGCGGAGCATGCCCATCGCTCGGACTACCGCCTCGCGCTGTTTGCCGCTGCCAACGACGAGGACGAGCTCGCCACCTACGCTCGCATGCGGGCCGCAAACGAGATCGACGGTGTCGTGCTCACCTCGACCCGCATCGACGACGCCCGCATTCCCTGGCTTGTCAGGCACGATCTGCCGTTCGTGTCGTTCGGCCGGCCGTGGAGTCGCTATGCCGACCCGGCCGACGCGTCTCACGACTGGGTGGATGTCGACGGCGCCGCCGGGACCGACTCGGTCACCCGCCACCTCATGGCCCGCGGCCACATCCGGATCGGTTACCTGTCGTGGCCGGCCCGGCCGGACGTTGGCGGCGACCGCCTCGCCGGCTGGCAGCGGGCCATGCGGGAGAGATTCGGTGATCTCGATCTCGCCGCGCTCTCGGCGGAGTGCTCCGACGACGTGACGGACGCCCGCCGTGCAGCCGGGGAGCTGCTCGAGCGCGGCGTCACTGCCCTCGTCTGCGCTTCCGACACGTTGGCCCTGGGCGCGCGGGCCGCCGTCGACGCCCGTGGGTTGGCCGCACCGCACGTCCCGATCGTCGGCTTCGACGACACACCCGTCGCCCGTGCGCTCGGGCTCAGCTCCGTGGCGCAGCCGGTCGTTCGGGCCGCGCGCACGACGTTCTCGCTGCTCGTGCGCCGGCTTGCCGGGGAGCGTTCGCCCGAGCACATTCTGCTTCGACCCTCACCGGTGTTCCGCGACTCCGAGGTCGCCACACCACCCTTCCCCGTGAACTTCGGAACCACCCAGCAGGAGGAGATCACTCAGCCATGACCCACCGATTTCTGCGCGTGCCGGCACTGATGGTCAGTGCCGCGCTCCTGATCGCCGCCTGTAATGGCGGCGGCGAATCCCCCGGAGCCTCGGCCCCGGGTTCGGAGGCCCCGGCCGCCTCAGTCGAGCCCGGTGCCGACCTTACGATCCTCATCGGGTCGTCCGGCGACGCGGAGACAGACATTGTGAAGAGCCTGGTCGCCGAGTGGGCGGCCGAGTCCGGCACGAATGCCGAGGTCATCGTCGCATCGGACCTCGGTCAGCAGCTGTCCCAGGGTTTCAGCTCGAACAATCCGCCCGACCTGTTCTACCTGGACACCAACGGGATGGCCTCGTACGCCGCGACCGACTCGCTCGAGCCGTATGCCGGTTCCCTCTCGAACGCGGACGACTTCTATCCGAACCTGCGCGAGGCGTTCACCTTCAACGGCGAGTTCATGTGCGCGCCGAAGGACTTCTCGACGCTGGCGCTCATCATCAATGAGGACATGTGGGCCGATGCCGGCCTGACCGATGACGACATCCCCACGACCTGGGAGGAGCTGGCTTCGGTCGCTGAGCAGCTGACCACCGCTGACCACGTGGGCCTGGGCTACGGGCCGGAAGTGCAGCGCATCGGCGTGTTCATGGCGGAGGCGGGCGGCGCCTTCATCGACGCCGACGGCACCACCGCAGTCGTCGACTCACCGGAGAACGTCGAGGCGCTCCAGTTCGTCAAGGACCAGATGGCGGCCGGGTCGTTCAACTTCTCGTCCGATCTCGGCGCGGGCTGGGGCGGCGAGGCGTTCGGCAAGGGCCTGGCGGCCATGGTGATCGAGGGCAACTGGATCCAGGGCGCAATGACGAACGACTTCCCGGACGTCAACTACATGGTGGCCGAGCTGCCGGAGGGACCCGGCGGCAAGGGCACGATGCAGTACACGAACTGCTGGGGCATGGCCGCGCTGTCGGACAACATCCCCGGCGCGACTTCCCTGGTCGAGTTCCTGACGAGCACTGAGTCGCAGCTGGCCGCGGCCGAGGCCTTCGGCGTGATGCCATCGGTGGCATCGGCGGCGGAGGACTGGAAGGTTGCGTTCCCGGAGCTCGCGGCGTTCATCGATGGTGCCGCGTACGCCATCAACCTCCCCTCGGGACCGGGCACGGGTGACGTCATCACCGACTTCAACTCTCAGCTCGCAACGCTGTCCACCACGGAGCCCGAGACGATCCTGGCCAGCATCCAGGAAAGCCTCCAGGCAGCCCTGGATAGCCAGTAAGCTCTCGTCCACGGTCCGAGGTGGTGCGTCCGCGCGCTGCCTCGGACCGATCCACCTCGGACCCGACGGCACCCGGATGGTGCTGACCTCGTTCATCGGTTGAGGCGAGATGGCTGGAATGCGGTCGCGCGGCTCGATCCATGGCAACCGCGCCGTGGCTGGGTGGCTGTTCGTCGCCCCGGCCATCTTCATCGTCGGCCTGTTTGTGCTGGTGCCGGTCGTCATGGCCGCGTGGGTGAGCATGTCGGACTGGTCGGGGATCGGTCCGCCATTCGCTGAGGGCGTGAACTTCGTCGGCGCCGACAACTATGCCGAGCTGCTCGGTGGGACCGGCCTCGCGACGCGAGATCTCGGCACCGCGCTCCGCAACAACCTGTACTACGTGCTCCTCGTCGTCCCGCTCCAGACGGCCGTCGCGCTCGGGCTGGCGATCCTCGTCAACCGGCGGATCATGCGTGCCCGTGGCTTCTTCCGCACGGCGTTCTATTTCCCGTCGGTGACCTCGTCGGTCGCCATCGTCGTGCTCTGGCTCTTCCTGTTCAGCGCCACCGGACCGGTGAACAAACTGCTCAGCTGGGTCGCGATCGACGGCCCGAACTGGTTCGAGGACCCGCGTGGCATCCTCCACATCTTCCTCGGCGCGTTCGGCGTCACCGGCCAGGACAACCCCCTCAGTGGCGCGACGTTCTTGGGTATCACCGGCTGGGACTGGGTCTCTGGCCCATCGGTCGCCATGACGGCGTTCATCCTCATGGCCGTCTTCACCACCTCGGGCACGTTCATGCTTCTGTTCATCGCCGCCCTCCAGCAGATCAACGCCGAGGTCGAGGAGGCGGCCATGACCGATGGCGCAAACGGCTGGCAGCGCTTCCGGTACGTCACGCTGCCGATGCTCAAGCCGATCGTCTTCACCGTGGTGACCCTCGGGCTGATCGGCACGTGGCAGGTCTTCGACCAGATCTACACCGGCACGCAGGGTGGCCCGGCGAAGACGACGCTGACGCCAGCCTACCTCTCGTTCAACGCGGCCTTCAACAACCAGGACTGGCCGCGCGGCGCGGCCATCGCCTTCATCCTGTTCGCGATCATCGTGGTCCTCACCGTGCTCCAGCGGCTGTGGATCGGGCGGACGGAGGTGGGACGGTGAGCGCTCGACGCCAAGGCTTGCTGGCGTGGGCGCCGTTCGTCGTGCTCATCGCGCTGGCGATCATCTACATCGCGCCATTCCTCGTCCAGATCGTCAACTCCTTCCGGCCGGACGCGGATGTCGCTCGTGAGCCACTGTCCCTCGGGATCGGGACGTGGACGGCGGCGGCCTATGAGCGGTTGTTCATCCGCAGTGACTTCCCGCTGTGGACCATGAACTCATTCATCGTCACCCTCTGCGTCACGGTGGGCCGGGTCTTCTTCGTCAGCCTGGCGGGCTACTCGCTGGCGCGCATCCCGTTCCGCGGGCGCGGCATCGTCTACGCCCTGCTCATCGGGATCATGGCGGTCCCGGGCGTGGTCCTGCTGATCCCGAAGTTCCTCGTCATCAACCAGGTCGGCATCTACGACTCGTACGCGGGGATGATCATCCCCCTGCTGGCCGATGCCGCCGGCGTGTTCATCATGAAGAACTTCTTCGAGTCGATCCCGGTCGCCATCGAGGAGCAGGCGCGGATCGACGGGGCGGGCGTGTTCCGAACGTTCTGGTCGATCGTGCTGCCGATGTCGCTGCCGGCGGTGATGACCATCGTCATCCTGTCGTTCCAGGGATCGTGGAACGAGCTGAGCCATTTCATCGTGTCGACCCAGAGCACCGACCTGACGACGCTCACCAGGGGCGTCGCGCAGCTCGCGTCGGGGCAGCTGAGCCAGGGCTCCCAGTTCCCGATCAAGCTCGCCGCCGCACTGCTCATGACCATCCCGGTCGCCGTCGTGTTCTTCATCTTCCAGAAGCGGATCATGAACGTCAGCGCCGGCGCGGTGAAGGAGTAGCCTCAGCCGAGCGGCATCTTTGACGTCACGCGACCTTGGCGGTCGCTGCGGCTCGATGGATCAGGTCCCGTCCGAGAGCGACCCACCAGCCGACCCAGCTGACCAATAGGACCACCCCGACGACGGACCACGCCGCGACGCCCAGGGTTGGCCATGCGATCGAGGAGGCGACGAAACTCACTGCCGCCGCGAGCGCCCAACCGGCGACCGAGCGCGATGCCACCTGCGGGTGACCTTGCCACGCGAGCTTGGCGTAGCCGATGCCCCAGGCAAGCACGGCCGACATGCCGATGCCCACGGCCACGAAGGCCGGACCGATCCGGATCACGCCCGCCGCCTCGGGGAGCGGATCGCCGACGGGTACGAAGCTCGGTACCGTCGCTATGCCGATCCCGCCGGCAATGCGCCGGTCGGATTTCTGCGTCAAAGAGAGCGGCTGAACACCGGCAGGGCGAATCGGTAGGTGGCACGTATTGGCCGACAGAGGAGTCCGCGTGCCAACGGCCCGACCCAGAAGTCGACCGCGGCGGTGGCCGCGCGGACTGTCGGCTTGGGTCATCGTCGGGCGTGCCACCTCGTTCCGTTGCCTCCTCTTCCGGGGATTCCGTCCGACCCTCCTACCGGCGTCAGCGAGTGCGCAACGACACCGATCCGAGGACCATTTCCACCCTAGGCTGCCGGGCATGCCGATTCAAGAGATTCTGTGTACGGCTGGGTGTACGTCTGGGAGAGGCTCCGTGAGGAGCCGGCCCCCGGTGTATGGAACGGCTGGCCCTTGACGGGGCCGTGAGAAGCTCCCCACGGGCGGCCAGAGGGTATGCCGACCGACGGCACTAATCGCCCGGGCGGCGGCGACGAACCTGCTGACCAGCGGCGCAGCGATGGCCAACAAGCCTCCTCAGCAGCCAAGGGAGCGAGTGCGGCTCACGGAACGACAGCCTGGTCCGGACGGCTCCCGCGCGTGTAGAGCGTAGCGAGTCGCGGTTCGGCCCCGTGCCGCGCTGAGCACGAAAACCTGTCGCGCTCATCGCCGCCCAACTGTCGTGTATGGCGGTCTCGGTCGCGGTCGTAACCGCGGTCTCCAGTCGCGACACTTGGACGACAGCCCTCATTCGAGCCTCCGCAACCGTCGCGGGCAGTCCGATAGGCGCCGGACGAGAGCACGAATTTGAGTGGAAGTACGGCGGCTGTTGACCGCTTGGACTCAGGTTCGCTCCAGCCCGCAGCGGTGACCCTACGACCAATCCGATAACAGCCTGAGCGTCACATCTCGAGTCGCTGGAGGCCGGTATAGCTGCGGTGGCTCGGCTGCCCCGATGGATCCAGCCTTGACCCGATTGGTCGCACGTGCGAAAGGATTCGACCGCGCCGATGCCATACTCCCTTTGCCACCGTCGAACAGGCGGAGCGCAACAGGAGCAGTCAACGATTCCTCAGGACCGACTCCGGCCCTGCTCAGGCAGCTAGTGGACGTTCTCGACCACGCTCTCCAGGATGCTAGCGTCCAAACGTGGCCCATAGTGCTCGGCGAAGATCTTCGCCACCAGTTCGCCCCGGCTGGAGACGCCGACCTTTTCGAACACCCGCTTGAGATAGTCGCGGACAGTGTGCAGCGAGAGGCCCAGCTGGGATGCGATCTCGCCGGTCGAGAGCCCGTATGAGACCATCTGGCTGACCTGCTGCTCTCGCGGAGTGAGCTCATAGGCGCCGATCATGATCGGCACCACCTCGGATGCCCGCGCGGGCTGGATCACCAGCGCGGTTCGGTTGGTCGGCCCCGCCGCGTTCCGAAGCGCGAAGCCATGGATCACCAACCACCGGCCGCTTCGTGTCTGAATGCGCGCCCAGGCCATGCCGTCGTCCAACCCGGCGGCGATGGCGCGGGCTCGGGCGCTCACGGTCAGCAACTCCGTCGGCAGCGGTACCTCCTCGCATCGTCCGCTTACAGCCGGCTGGTCCAGGTCGGCCAGCCACGACTCGGCCGGCTCGTTCAGGGACTCGAGGCGGCCGGTGTTATCGAACGTGAGGAGGCCGGGGACGTCGACTCCGTGGGCGGGCAGTGCGTCCCGAAGCAGAGCCGCACGGCGGAATGGCTGCGCCACCGCTCCCGAAAGATCGGCAAGCAGCTTCTCCTCGGCGAGACTGAATGCAGGCTGGTCTTCGCGCCGCCAGAGCGACGCGAAGCCCCAGGTGCCAAAGCCGGTGCGGAATACCACGCGCAGCTCATCGGAGAAGCCCAGTGCGTCGCGTACCGCCCGGTAGCGGAGGCTGCGGGCCGGCCGCCCGTCCGTTGCCCGGTACAGCGAAGCCGCCGGAACCGATGCTCGCGCGAGGTCGTTGAAGCGCACGAAGTCTTCCTTGAGGAATTCGCACTCCCACCAGATGCGGCACATGTCAGGCACATCGGCCAGGCTTTCAACCCGGGCTGGGCAGGTGGCGAGCCCTGTGAACGGATCGGCCGCAGCCCAGAAAGAGCCGTCGAAAGGAATGATCGTTCGAATGTTGGCGGACAACTCTCTGAGGTACGTAGCGTCCGCACGACGGTCTCGGGTCAGCTTGAGAATCCGCGCGCGCGCCATGCGCGCCTGTGGACTGGCAAGCGGCACCGCCATCGCGGAAGGATGCCCCCGCGCACCACTCCGGTCAACCCCCGCAGATGAGGGGTTGATGGCACCCTCCACCCCCACACCTGCGGGATTGCCCGTGCGGTCGCGCCGCGCCGACCATCACGGTCGAAGACGGGCAGCGGGAGGAGGCATGAACCCCGAGCAGATGGATCAGCTGATATCTGCGCATCTGACGGCCGAGGTGGCGGGCGACGTGGCCGGCTGCCTTGCCGCGTTCGCCGACGACATGGAGCATGACTTGGTCGGTTCCCCGGATGGGCCGCTCTACGGACGGAAGGCAGCCGAAGCCTTCTACGCGTAACTCACTCGTCAGCTCCACACCGACGAGATGATCCCCGTCCGCGGGTACTACGGCGAGGACTTCTGCGTGATGGAGCACGAGTGGCAGTGCACCGTCACCGGCTCACTCCTCGGCCTCGCGGGAGCCGGTCGGCGCGTCGCGTTTCGCGTGCTCCACGTCTGGGAGTTCCGAGATGGTCTCATTGGCCGCGAGAACGTATGGCTGGATGGACTTGGCATCCTCCGGCAGCTCGCGGCTCCACGGCGGGCGACGGCGGAGATCAGCTCTTGAGGGGCGACCAGCTCGGTCGAGGTTCGCAGGGCAACCATCTTGCTGATGCCATGCGCGTCATCGCCGAATCTCGCTGAGCCACCGCACCAATCAACACACCGATCGCATGGGAGATCATCATGATCCGAAGAACCATCACCGCCCTCACTGTGGCCGGCATCCTGGGCGGCCTCGTCGTCGCCACCGCGGTCGCCAAAGCTGGGTCGCTCCCGAGCGAGCTGCAGGCGGTGCGTTCCGCGGTGGCTAGCTACCACAGCTACGATCAAGCACTGGCCGACGGATACAGCGCTGCGGGTGAGCCATGCGTCGCCGAACCGGGTCTGGGGACGATGGGGATCCACGCTGTCAACTATGACCTGCTGGCCAGTGGCGCCAATGACCCGCTGCGGCCCCCGATCCTGCTGTACGTGCCCCGCGACGACGGCTCGCTGCGGCTGGTGGGGGTCGAGTACTTCATGGTCGCACTCGCCAACCCCGAGACGGGACCGGCTCCCTGGTTCGCGAGCGATCCGCCGCCGCTGGGCTTCTTCAACCCCGCACCAAGCATCTTCGGCCAGACCTTCGACGGACCGATGCCCGGGCACAACCCCGCCATGCCCTGGCACTACGACCTGCACGCATGGGTGGTCGAGGAGAACCCATCCGGAATTTTCGCGCCGTTTAATCCCGCGCTCAGCTGCAGTTGAGGCCGCACGAACAACCGAGGCCGAGCGGATTGACCGTGGGCAATGCCCCGGCGAGGCATCGAGGAGGCGCCGATGGGCGCCTCCTCGTTCTGGCAGCACCGCCGCGCGATTACCCGAAGCTGGAGGAATCAGCATGACCGGCCATCAGTCGTTCGGCGCGCCGAAGAGCGTGAGGGTTGTCCATCCGGGCGAAGGCGAAGTCGCGCACCTCCTGCCGGGCATCAGCGTGATCTTCAAGCTGACCGGCGAGGACACCGGAGGCGCGCTCGCCATCGTGGATCATCCGTTCGAGGTCGGGGCACTGGTCCCGCCCCATATCCACCACCTCGAGGATGAAATCTCGATCGTGCTGGAGGGCGAGATCGGCTTTCGGTCGAACAACAAGGAGGTGGTCCTGGGCGCCGGCGGCTTCATCTTCAAGCCGCGCGGTGAGGTCCACGCGATGTGGAACGCCGGGAGCGCTCGGGGACGGATCGTCGAGATCGTCACCCCCGCCGGGTTCGAGCAGTTCTTCCGGGAGCTCGGTGAGCTTGGTGAGGCCGGACCGCCTGATCCGGCCGCGGTGGCCGAGCTTGGCAGCCGCTACGACCTTTTGGTCGCGGAGCCCGAGTGGCTCCCCGACGTCATCGCGCGATATAACCTCGCGGTGCCGGCGCCCCCCGGCGATGGCGGGGCGCCAAACTGACGAGTGACTGACGAGTGACGAGTGCGGGCGGTCGACGGTCTTGCGGCAAGCCCAGCGGGCTCGTCAGGAAGGACAACCGGTGGCGAATCAGCCGGCTCGAACAAGCCACCGCTCGGCACCAGTCGCGGCGCAAAGGAGCCTTCTTGAACGGACGCTAAGGTCGGTGATGGCGGTTCAAATCCTCTCGCCCCGACCACTCCCTGCTCTACGCTGCCGAGCTTACAGGGGGCGCAGCTCGCCAGACCGAGGGTGTCAGACTGGTGACGGCCGTCAATGGCGGTGTCGCTTTCTGTCGAATCTGTGGCCGCCGCTAGCCTCCCAACGTGGTGATGCAGAAAGTGCCGATGGCCTCGCTGGTGTCACTCAGATTCCGGATGGTGAATCCATCCGCGTTCAGTGGGAATGGGAAGGACTGCGCGAAGGTGTTCCCCGTCGCGTCAACGCGAACCATGTAAACCTTCGTCGCAGGTGCTCGCGTCAGGGTGACGATCACAGATTGACTCATAAGCAGGGTGATCGAGGTGACCGGGCCTGTGAGGAGGGGATACGAGATCGAGCCGCTGGGCAACAGGCGATCGGATTCTGTGCAGGGTCCCGATCGCTCGCTGAGCACCGGTCCATCGCTACCATCGCCGGCCGCGGCGATGTTGACGTTCAGGTTGCCGTCCTCGTCGTAGCTCAGTCCGGAGGTGGCGGCATCGATGTCGGCCAGGTGTCCAGCGGAGGTGGCATCGAGCCCAACCGTCCAGTCGCCGCTTTGCGAGGCCGCAACGGATCCAGTCACACTCACATTGCCGGTGACGTTCGCATTCACGCTCCCCGTCACCGGTACGGGACTGCCTGCATCGTTGTCGATGCTGACCGCGCCCGTGACGTCAACCGATCCAGTGACGTCTGCGGTGACGTCACCCGTCACTGGCACCGGATCATCTGGCCCGTTCAGCACGATGACTTCGCCTTCGATCCCCTCCGGTGGGGCGGCGCTGGCCGGCATCGCAACCACCACCAGGACGAGGACGAGGCCGATTCCGATCGCCACTCGGCGGCGCCGGGTCAGCCCTGGGATCTCGATCGTTGCGCGCATGAGTTCCTCCTCCGCCGTGACGTGCGGGGGCGACGGTAAATGGCGCCCTCGGGCACTGAAGGGCACCGTGGCACGCACGGCCGCGCGTGTCGTGAGCAACCCGCTACCTAGTCGGGGCTGGGCCTCAGCGACGTCCTAGCGGAGCCTCAGCGCGGTGCCATACGCCTCTGACGCAGGCGCGCCGGCGCGACGTACGCACATCGCTGCGGCCGACGCGGCACGGGCCGCCACGTTTCGAGCGGCGATCCGCCTTCGGGCCGGCTCCTGCAACGGATGGTGAAAGCGGGACGGCACTCATCGGCGCCCCTTCCTTCCGGCCGGCTCGCCTACGCCCGCCCTCGCTCGCTCCGCGCGAGCCGCGCGGCGCGAGCATCGTGCGCGAGCTGGGGATCAGCGAGAAGGCGGTGAGCGTTCACGTCGGCAGCATCGCGGACAAGCTGGCGCGGCGGTCGCCATCCGCCTTTCCGGGATCTCCCACGAGTTCCTGATCGGGCCCCTATCAGCCTCCCCCGTACACGTAGTCGTTGGCCGTTGCAAGCCGCTCAGCGCAGTCCGTGGAGATCCTGCGCCCGGCGTGGGCGGCCAGGAGCGCGTCGAACGAGCTGCCGGGACCACCGACCTGATTGTGCAGCGCCGTCGCAAGCCCGCCATCGGGGACGCAGGCGTCGATCATCGCCGCCAGGCCGTCCGCGCTATAGCAGGCCACCGTGATCTCGATCTGGCCTTCAAAAGGCGCGGGTGTTCCCCCGCCGACCCACTGGCGTTCCGACACGGCGACGACCGCGGAGATGCTCTCTCCCACGCCAGCGGTGCCGACTTCGACGTTTCGCAGGTATAGGGTGAAGGTGGTGTCCGGCCCGCTGAGCATCGCGGCCGTCGCCACGATCACGTCACCTGCTTCGAGGAGCGCGTTGACCGATATGACCTCTCCACTGCCGCCGATGGTGCCCGGGAAGCTGGCGACCATGAACCAGCCTCCCTCCGCCGTGCTCTGGCACGACTCGCTCGTCGCCGCTTGCGCTGGCGTCGCCAGCAACAGGAGGGCCAGGACCGATGCCCCCGCACTCCTCGGAATCGAACCCGATCGTCTCATGCTCGCTCCTCCTATCTGATGCCACGCCGGCGGAGTCCCGGGTGGCACCCCGGGGCACTGACACAACCGTGGCGCGGCCGGCCGCGCGTGTCGTGAGCAACCGGTTACCTACGTCGGGGCTGGGCCTCAGCGGCCAGCAGCTGCTCGAGCTTGGCGTCGGCCAGAGCCAGCAGCGGCCCGACCGCCTCGCGCGGAATGCCCAGCGCGGCGGCGATGGCGCGCTCGTCAGCCCCGGCTCCGCGGAGCCTCAGCGCGGTGCCATACGCCTCCGGCAACCGGTAAAGGGCCTCTTCGTGAACCACCGCCCGAGCCTAGGCACCGGCGCACACGACGTCGTGAGCAGGCGGCTACTCAATCGGGGCGGGCCCGAACGCCTCGGCGAGCTCGTGGCGGCCGCTGAGGTCCAGCTTGTCGTAGGCCCGATGGAGGTGGTTGTCGACGGTCCTGACCGAGATCCCCAGCCGCCGAGCGATCTCGCGGTTCGTGAGGCGCCGCGCGGCGAGAGACACGACCTCCTTCTCCCGGCGGGTGAGCGGTTCGGCGACGTCCAGCTCGGCCAGACGCGGCGTGCGGGCGCCCTCACACTGGGCGGCGAGGGTTTTGGCCCGGCTGAGCGACGCAGCGGCGCGGGCGGTGAGGCCTTCGCGCCGGTAGGCCGCTGCCGCCTCGGCGGACGACTCGGCGGCAAAGAGGATGCTACCGAGCCGCTCGAAGTCTCGCGAGGCGCGGTCGAGCGCCGATGCGCTTCCCTCGGCGAGGGCCGTGGCGTGGGCGGCCAGCGACGGGACGAGCTCTCCCTGGCAGTGCGTCGCCAACTCCTCAAGCGGAGCGACCGCCTGGTCGGTCACCCCCAGCCGCGCGAGGTCGTGCAACGCCATGGCGCGGAAGACGTGGAGGTTCATCGACGCCAGGAACTGCCCCTCCTCGACCGCGACCGCGATCGCGCGCGAGAGCTCGCCGCGGCCGATGGCGATCCAGACGCGCGCCAGGCTGTTGTAGCCCGCCAGCCCCCGCAGCGATCGGCGGGCCAGCACATCCGCCTCGGCCAACGTCTCCTCCGCCTCATCGGCCTCGCCTGCCAACGCCAGGCTCTGGGCCAGCGCTGCCAGCGCGATGGACAGGTTGCCAAAGGTATCCAGCTGCCGGAGCTGCGCCGTGCCTTCGCGCAGCCATCGAATGGCCGTCTTGGGCCGGCCCTGCAGCACGTGCGCCCAACCCGCCGCGCTCGCCCAGGTGCCGGTCCACCACTCGATGCTGCCCTCGACCGCCGCCCGGTAGCCACCCTCGCTCAGGGTCGCGGCCTCCGCCAATCGCCCGCCGAACGCCGCGGCCAGGTAGCGATGGAAGTCGAAGCCCATGCTCGCCGGCCCGTAGGGCGTCGCGTCGACGGCCTGTACCAGTCGCGGGCCGTGACGCTCGAGCAACCGGAGAGCATCCTGTGGACGGCCCGTGTACAGCAGGCTGTGGCCGGTTGCGCCGTAGGCATACACTAGGACGCGATCAGGGATGTTGCGGCGGGCGAGCAGGCGCTGCCCGATGGCGACGGCCTCATCGGTCTGTCCGGAGAGCGCCAGCAGGTACCCCTTCGCCGCCCGGATGAGGTCCCGCGCGGCCGACCCGCGAACCGTGCGCAACGCGGAGTCGAGGACCTGCAGGGCCCGCTCGGATTGAGCGAGCTGCCACATGAGGTTGTCGGCTCGGGTGACGGCGACCTCGGCGCGCGTGGCGTCGGTCTGCGCGTACCGTTCAAGCCCGGCGAGCAACGCCTCCGCCTCCTCGTACCGCCCCTGCCAGTCCATGGCTCGCGCCAGGACCAACCCGGTTGTGATCGCGGGCTCGGCATCGAAGGCTGCGCCCGCCAGCCGCGCCGCCAGCCCCGGGTCGAACAGTCGCAACGCTCGCTCGGCCGCGTTGGCCAGGACGGCCGGACGGTCGGCGATCCCGGCCTCCAGGTGCCAGGTCGCGAGCCGGAGGGCATCCTCGCGCCGGGCGCCCGCTGTCTTCTCCAGCGCTGCCGCCAACGTCCGATACACCTGGCGGGTGCGGGCTGGTGGAGTGGTGGCGCGAATCACCTCGGCATAGAGGGGGTGCGAGAGCCGCACGACAGAGCGCCGGCCATCGGTGGACTCTTGGAGGAGTCCACCGCGCTCCAGCGCCGCGATGTCGTCGGAGGAGAGCAGCGCACCCAGCAGCGCTCCCTCGAGGGGCTCGCCGATGGCCACCAGCTCGAGCGCCTGCCGCTGGGCGGCACCCAGCGCACCGACGCGAGCCTGGACGACCTCCATCAGCCTGGGGCCGATGGAGGGGCCGGTCCACAGCCAGACGCCTGACTGCCGCACGAAGCTGCCGGAGTCGATGCCGGCCTGGAGCACCTCGCGCAGGAAGAGCGGGTTGCCTCTGGTCAGCTCCCAGAGCTGTTGACGCGTGCCGCCGTCGACCTGCCCACCCAGGACCTTCTCCAGGAGTGCGTCCACTTCCGGCTGGGACAGGGGCTGAAGCTCGAGGCGCTCGGTTAGCCGATCCTTCCAGAGGGCGGTGATCGCGTCGGGCAGCGGCTCGTCGGTACGCGCGGTGACGAGGAGCGACGCGCCTCCGGTCAGCGCCAGGTGGTGGAGGAGGGCGGCGGAGCTCGTGTCGAGCAGGTGGGCGTCGTCCACGCCAAGCACGAGCCTGCGCGAGTCCGAGCGCACCACGAGGGCATCGGCCATGGCGCGGAGCAGGTTCATCGGGCGCAGGTGCGCCGGGGGGTCCGCCGGCAGCAGGTGGGCGAGGGCGCCGAACGGGATCGCCTGCGCCGAGCGTGTAGCGACCGCCCAATCGGTCACGACGTCGTCGCCGACGATGGCCGCTACCGCCTCGCGCGCCAGGCGTGTCTTCCCTACGCCAGCGGCTCCGGAGAGAAACACTCCGTGAACGTTGGAGTCCCGCACGATCTGTGTGATGAGCGCGATCTCCTCGGCGCGACCGACGAGTGGCCAGGGCTGGGCCATGGCCCATGGTAGGTGCGCACTACGTCGCTCGGCAATGATCCTCGGCGGCAGGATCGGAGAATGAGCAGCGGGTTGCTCAGACGTGCGCGGGCGCACTCGACAACCGGCTGCCACCTACCCTTCGCGGCCAGCCACTCGTCCGCTGCTACCGGTAGACCTCGCGGCGGTGCCCGACCTCGACGACGAGGACGATGAGTACGGGGTCGTCAATGCGGCACAGGATGCGGTAGTCGCCAACGCGATAGCGCCACAGGCGCTCGCCGCGGAGCGGCCTCCCCAGCAGGCGCGGGTTAGCCTGCCCGTGCACCCGGTCCGCCATGAAGCGGACGATCGCGCGGGCGATCTGCAGTTCCAGCTTGTCGAGCTGCGAGACGGCTCGCTCCGACCACTCGACGCGGTACGTCATCCGCCGTACCGCTCAAGCACCTCCGCCATCGACAGGGTTTGGCCACCGGAGCTGAAGTGCTCGGCCAGGGCTTCCTCCGCCAGGTAGGTGTCCTCGAGATCCTCCAGGTGCTCGAGGATCGCCTCGCGAGCGTAGAACGATTTCGACCGCCCGGTCCGCCGGGCAAGCTCCTCGAGCCGCCGCTCGATCTCAGGTGGCAATCTCAATGCCAGCATCCAACTACTCCAACCTACGAGGCGCTGCTCAACGTGCAGCACAAGTATAGCGCGTTGCGGTCAGGGCTCGTCGTCGAGCTCATCGAGCCCCTCCCAGTGCAGGGCGCCGTCCACCATCACGAACGGGTCGAGACCGAGTGGATGGGGATCCATAGACTCGAGCTGCAGGGTTATCTCCGCCACGGCGTGCGCCGGCGTGCCCGGCCCGAAGGCCAGCAGCGAGTTCCGCGCCGGCGCGGTGAAGATCGCGTTCCGGGTCCCGAAGATGCGGGTCACCTCCGACTCGGATGCCAGGATCACCGAGGAGGCCCAGCCAGCCGGATTGCCCAGGGCTCGGAACAGGTGGCCGTGGTGGACCACCGCCTGGAGACTGCCGCCGCCGATGCTGGCCACCACCTCGGCCAGGTGCGCGAAGGCGGCCCGCTCCATCTGCTCGACCGATGTCTCCCAGCGCTGTGCCATGGACTGCGTCACTCGGCCGAGGATCGGTCCGAAGTCGATTCCAAACCCCGATACCCACCCCCAGCTGGCTGACCGTGTTCACCAGGGGGTCCCCGGTGAAGCCGTCGCCGTAACCACGCTCGAAGATCGGGACGAGGCGCTCAGCGGCCCAACCCCAGCTCAGCTCTTCAGGCACATCGCTCAGCGCCGCGTCGATCTCGTCGGCCGACGGCACGTCGACGCCGTCCTGCACGTCTTCGCGGGCCGGCACGAAGGTCATCGTCCGGTCGCCGGCCCGGACCACGCGTTGTGGGCCGTGCTGTTGCGTCGTGCGCCGGCGTCGGGTGAGGGCCATGTCGCCAGTATCGCAACCGGCGCTTACCGCCCGCTTACCAGCGGATTAGCGGAACCCTTGGAGCCTTCGCCTTCCCACCACAGGGCTGACAGGCCGCGGCCACGCGGCGGGTGCCGAGTGAGGCTCGCGGACCGCGTCCGTTACGAGTCGAGCTCGGCGCGGACCCGGTCGGCGAGCTGGCTGGGGGCAAAGGGCTTCTGCAGGAAGCGCACGCCTGGATCCAGCATCCCGTGGTGCACGATCGTGTTCTCCGTGTAGCCCGATGCGAACAGGACCTTCAGCCCCGGCGCCACCTCGGCGATCCGCCTGGCCAGCTCGATTCCGCTCATGCCGGGCATCACGATATCCGTGATCAGCAGGTCGATCGCTTCGCTGCCGCCCGCCACGTGCTCCAGTGCGTCCTGGGCGCTGGTGGCGGCGATGACGCGGTAGCCGCGGCTCTCGAGGACGACCTGGACGAACCTGCGCACGGCCGGGTCGTCCTCCACGATCAGCACCGTTTCGGTCCCGCGGCCGTCACCTCGCGGTGAGGTCGGCCGCTCCGCAGCCGCGGCGGCGACGATATCGACGCGCGGCAGGTAGATCTTGAACACCGTGCCGTGGTCGGGCTCGCTGTAGACCCAGACGTGGCCGCCCGACTGCTTGACGATGCCGTACACCGTGGCCAGCCCCAGCCCGGTGCCCTTGCCCTGCTCCTTGGTGGTGAAGAACGGCTCGAACAGGCGCGCCCGGGTCGCCTCGTCCATGCCGCTGCCGGTGTCGGTCACCGACAGCACCACGTATGGTCCCGGCTCCACCTCGGCGTGCCCGGCGGCGTATTGGGCGTCGAGCTCGACGTTGTCGGCCTCGATGGTGAGCGCTCCGCCGCGCGGCATGGCGTCGCGCGCGTTGACGGCCAGGTTGAGGATCACCTGGGTCAGCTGACCGGGGTCCACGAGCACGTGGCCCAGGCCCGGAGCCGTTCGGGTGACGAGCTCGACATCCTCGCCCAGCAGCCGGCGCAGCATGGGTGCGACGTCGTCGACCTTGGCGCCCAGGTGCAGGCTGACCGGCTGCATCACCTGGCGCCGGCTGAAGGCCAGCAGCCCGCTGGTGAGCTCGGTGGCACGATCGGCCGCGGCGGCGATCTGGACCAGGGCGTTGCGCACATCGGCCGACAGCTCGGGATCCTCGAGCGTGAGCTGGGCGTAGCCGTTGATGGCGGTCAGCAGGTTGTTGAAGTCGTGGGCGATGCCGCCCGCCAGGCGGCCCACGCTCTCCATCTTCTGGGCCTGGAGCAGCTGCTCCTCGAGCTGGCGGGCCTGCGTCAGGTCGCGGATGAAGGCGCTGAACACCGGCGGCCCGTCAATGGGCACCCGGTAGACGGTGAGCTCGACCGGGAACTCGTGCCCGTCGGCGTGGAGGCCGGAGAGCTCCAGCCGGCGGCCGAGGATGGTCGGCTGCTCAGTGGCCAGGTAGCGGTCGAAGGCGGCGCGGTGCCGGTCGCGCAGGGCCGACGGGATGATCGTCTCGGCCAGCGGCCGCCCACGGACGTCGTCGGCCCGGTGGCCGAAGATGCGTTCCGCGGAGGGGTTGAAGTCGGTGATCCGCCCGGCGTGATCGATCGCCACGATGGCGTCCAGCGCCGCCGCCAGCATGCCCGCCTTGCGCGCCTCGCTGGCGACCAGGTCGCGCTCCGCCCGCAGCCGCGCGGTGACGTCCTGGGCGACGACCAGGGCCGCCGCGCGCTTCGCGAAGCGCAGGGTGTGCGAAATGATCTCGACCTCGATCAGCGCGCCGCTCTTGAGCCGATGGCGCCAGCGTCCCGACTGCTGGAGGGCGGTCCGCTGCTGCTCGACGTTGGCCAGCAGGGCCGGGACATCCTCCGGCGGGCGGATGTCGGTGAGGCGCATGCCCAGGAACTCGTCGCGGCGGTAGCCGTACTTCGCGACCGCCGCCTCGTTGACCTCCAGGAAGGCGAGCGTCTCGAGGTCGTAGACCCACATCGGCAGGGGGTTGGCGGCGAAGAGCACGCGGAAACTGGCGGAGCCCGCGGGCGTGGGGGACGCGGCCGGTTCGCGGCCCTGCCGTTCGGGTCCTCGCGCGTTCGGTTTCAGCTGCATGCCACCTGGTGACCCTCCCTGGCCAAATCTTACGGGCAGGGGAGCGGCTGCGAGCCAATCTCCGGCAGCCTGACTGCGAGGGACGCAATGACCGATTCCTGGTCGAGCGGGTCACGCAGAACGCCCGGCCTCTCGGCCGGGCGTTCTGATGCTCGGAACGGGATTCGGGGCGGGTTAGGCCGCCTGCACCCGCACGGCGCGGTCGCCCTTCGGGCCCTGCTCGGTCTCGAAGGTCACCGACTCGCCGCCGACCAGGCGGTCGAAGTCGAGGGAGGGCGCCAGGCCGTCCTTGTGGAAGAAGTACTCCTTGCCGTCCTCTCCGGCAATGAAGCCGAAGCCGCGGTCGGAGATGACTCGCTTCACAGTTCCATTGGGCATTGCTGCAATCCTGTCTCTCTTCTCGAAGTCACTATCGGCGCACGGCCGGCTCGAGAAGAAGCAGGACCCCGCGGAGACCTCCCGCGCGGTGCGGGAGGAAGGACAGCATACCCCAGCCAACGGGGTTGTGGGCATTCGGGACCGGATCGCCGCCCGGCCGTCCCGCCGCCTGCGGCGCCATGCTAGCCAGCCGTGACCAGTCGCCCTGCCGGCGTGCCGGCACTCTCCTCGCCCTCGACCCCACCCGGGACGGGCGCTGCACCGGGCGCCGGGAACACGGGGCGCACGCCTGCGTCCACCTCGGCGGGATCCACCAGGTAGGTCCGCATCGGCCCCTTGCCCTTGATCGTCATCTCGCGCTGGGTCGCCGGGAAGCTCCCGCCCAGCAGCGCGAAGGCCGAGGCGGCCAGCTGGATGCGGCCCGGCACGCCGGACGACTCCATCCGGCTGGCGACGTTGACCGTATCGCCCCACAAATCGTAGGCGTACCGGTGGCGACCGATGACGCCGGCCGTGACCGGGCCGGAGGCCAGGCCGATGCGCAGCTGCAGGTTCCGCTTGCGGAGGCCGCCCAGCAGGGCCACCTCGCGATGCATCTCGACCGCCATGCGCACCGCTGCCGCGGCGTGATCCTCCCGCCCCACCGGCGCGCCGGCTACGGCGATGTAGGAGTCGCCCATGGTCTTGATCTTCTCCAGGCCGTGGCGATGGGCCAGCCGGTCGAAGATCGAGAACAGCTGGTTGAGGGTCAGCAGCAGGTCGTCGGCCGAGACGGTCGTGGCAAACCCGGTGAAGTTGACGACGTCGGCGAACATGACCGTCACCGAGGCGTGCGTGTCGGCGATCAGGCGCTCGCCGCGCGCCAGGCGATCGAGGATGGCGGCCGGCAGCATGTCGGCCAGCAGCGACCGGGTCTGTAGCTGAGCGTTGAGCCGCTGGCCGTCCACGTAGCGGATTAGAAACAGGACGATCAGCGCCGGACCCAGCAGGTTGTAGGCGAACAGCCAGACCGGCGCCACCTCCCAGGCGGCCGGCGCCAGGGTCGACAGCCAGCCGTCGAGCACCACCGCGGCCACGACCATGGCGGCGTAGGCCCCGAACCAGCGCAGGCTGCTCCCCGTGTCGAAGTAAAGCACCGCGGAGACCGGGGCCAGGACGCCCCAGACCAGGGCGCCGCCCCCGCTGTTCATGCCGCCCAGGGCGACGTGGCCCAGGGCGACATAGGCGAGGCCGGCAAAGAGGAGGGCGCGGACGACCGGGATGAAGGCCTTGAGCTCGGTAAAGGCTCCCAGCCCCACGATCAGCACCACGAAGAAGGCGGCCGAGCCCCAGGCCAGCAGCGGCTGCTGGATGAGGCCACCGATGACCACCCATATCAGGGTGGCCGGCATCAGGCCGATCATGGTCACCGCCAGCGCGTGCTTGCGCACCAGCAGGTCGGCATCGTCGGCCGGCAGGTCGCCAATGCGGGCGAGCCGCTCGATGAAGTCGGTGAGGCGGTCCCAGGGCGTTGCGAGGTCCACGGTCGTCTCCATGGTTTCGGGGCACTCGGGGTCCCATTGCCCGCCGTCAGCCTAGGATCGGGCGGCCCGGCCGGCGACGGCCGTAGGTCCGCATCGGCCTACGTCATCCGACCTAGGGGCTGCTGGACCGATTCCTGCAATTCGCGCTGGCCTCAGCCACCCAACCATCGCAGGAGGAGACCACCATGGACGCCCTGGCGCTGCTGAAAGAGGATCACGACCGGATCAGGAAGCTGCTGGCGGAGATCAAGGAGACCACCCAGCGCGCGGAGAAGACGCGCGGCGAGCTCTTCAGCAAGATCAAGGAGGGGCTGACGATCCACGAGATCATCGAGGAGGAGATCTTCTACCCGGCGCTGAAGGAGCACCCGCGGGCCAGGGAGATCGTGCTGGAGGGCTACGAGGAGCACGACGTGGTCAGCCGGCTGATGAGCGAGCTCGATGGCCTGGACCCTGATGACGAGACGTTCGGCCCCAAGGCCAAGGTCATGGCGGAGAACGTCGAGCACCATATCCAGGAGGAGGAATCGGAGATGTTCAAGCAGGCGCGGCAGGTCTTCGACGAGGCCGAGCTGCGCGAGCTGGGGGAGCGGATGGCGCGGCGGAAGCTGCAGGCGGCGGAAGAGCTCTTCGGCGTACGGACCGGATAGGGGACTCCGCGGCGCCGACGGCGCGGCTAACCTGAGCGCGCCAGCAGAAGGAGGCCCCCGCACCATGATCGATCCCAATCCCACCGAGACCTGGGACCTGTGGTACCCCGGGGCGGCCGCAACGGGCCTGCCATTCGCCCGTGGCCGCCTGGACCCAACCGACGTGCTCTGGGTCCATGCTGCGCCCAAGAAGCTGGACGTGACCGTCCGCCGCCTGGACGGGAGCATGCGCGCCCGCAGCGAGGTGACCCGTGCTGGGTCCTACCTGCCCATGGCCCGGCTGGCGGTGACCGATGGCGCCGTCGTTCGCGAGGATCGCTGGCCGGCGGCCGGCGACCTGGGGGCGCTGGTCATCCTGCCCGGCGGGGAGGTGGGCACCCTGGTCGAGTGGTGGAACGCCGAGGATGGCAGCGAGTGGCGCTGGCGGGTGGAGTTCTACAACCACCGTTGAGCGACCTGGACGAGGTCGCCGCCTGGGTGGCCGGCGCGCGGAGCGTGGTGGCGCTCACCGGCGCCGGCATCTCCACCGAGTCGGGGATCCCCGATTTCCGCGGGCCGGACGGCGTCTGGACAAGAGACCCCAAGGCCGAGGCGCTGTCCGACATCCGCCATTACGTCGCAGATCCGGCGCTGCGGCGCCGGGCGTGGCAGGGACGGCTCCAGCATCCGGGCCGGTCCGCCACGCCGAACCGCGGCCACCGGGCGCTGGCGGCGCTGGAGGGCCTGGGCCGCCTGGACCTGCTGGTCACCCAGAACATCGATGGCCTGCACCTGGCGGCCGGCAGCTCGCCGCGGCGCACGATCGAGATCCACGGCACCATCCGGGAGTACGCCTGCCTGGGCTGCGGCGAGCGGGGGCCGATGGCCGATGCCCTCGCCCGCGTCCAGGCCGGGGAGGCGGACCCGGCCTGCCTCACCTGCGGCGGCATCCTGAAGTCAGCCACCATCTCCTTCGGCCAGGCGTTGGTCCCCGCCGACCTCGCCAGGGCGGAGGCTGCCGCGGAGAGGTGCGACCTGTTCCTGGCCATCGGGACCTCGCTGACGGTCTACCCGGTCGCCTGGCTGCCGGAGCGCGCCGTCGCGGCGGGCGCCCGGCTGGTCATCGTCAACGCGGAGCCGACGCCGCTGGACCGCCGGGCCAGCCGGGTGCTGCGGGGCACGACCGGCGACCTCCTGCCTGCGCTGGTCGACCTGGTTCGCGCCGGGCTCAGTCGTCCAGCCGGAACGGGGGATATGGCCCCGCCATGAGCAGGATCCAGGCGGTCATCCGGGTCGACCAGCGGACCGTGCCGCCCACCAGGTCGTACCCCCACTCCGGGAAGCGGCCGTTGACCAGCACCCCGAACCACAGGACCAAGTAGCTGAGCGCCACCGCGATGCCCAGCACCCAGACGATGATGGCGTGGGGGATTGCCAGGATCGCCCGGGCCGCGATCCCCAGCAACGGAATGCCCCACAGCCGGTTGAGCCGCTGCCCCTCGTCGAAGGTCACGTCGACCGGGTAGCCGCCCGGCCGGGCGCTGAACGGCGGATAGGGGGCGGCCATCAGCCCGACGTAGGCCTGGACCCGCACCGTCCAGCGCAGGTAGCCGCCGATGATCTCGTAGCCCCAGCGCGGGTACTCACCGCGGGTGAGGACCCCGAACCAGGTGATCAGGGTGACCAGCGCGACGACGATGGCGTAGAACCAGAGCACGATGAAATGCGGGATGGCGAGCAGCGCGCGGGCCATGATCCCGAAGATCGGGATGCCCCACAGCTGGTTGATCCGCTGCCCGCGATCGATCGCGAGGCGGACGGGATAGGGAGGCTGGGTTGCGGGGTCCATGCGCGCGGCTCTCCTCTGCGACGGGCCGGCGGGTCTCGGGTCCCGCAGTGCGCCCAGCGGAGGATACGTCGCAAGCCGGCTCGGCCGCCGGCCGGAGCCGCGACCGCGTTCGTCAGGAACGGTGTCGCGGCCGGGGCGCTAGCATCGGCGGATGGGCGACGCCGGTGCCTCCGACCCCAAAACGCAGATCCGCTCCGAGCGGCTGGAGCTGCCGCTGCTGAGCCCGGCACAGCTCGAGCGGGTGGCCGGCGGGGACGTCGCGAGGCTGGCGGTGGAGCTGAATGCCGCCATCTCCGACGAGTGGCTGGAGGAGGTCCGCTGGCTGGCAGGCATGCGCGCGCGGCAGGTCGCCGAGCGCCCGTCGGACGCTCCCTGGCTGCTACGGGCCGTCGTTCGCGCCGAACCGGGGCAGGCCCGCGAGGCGATCGGCCACCTCAACTTCCACGCCGGGCCCGATGACCGGGGCATGGTGGAGATCGGGTACACCCTGCTGCCCGCGGCGCGAGGCCGGGGCTATGCCATCGAGGCGGTGCGCGCTGCCTTCGGCTGGGCCACCCGGGTCCACGGGGTGCGCCACTTCCGAGCCAGCGTGGCTCCGGACAACGAGCGCTCGCTCAACCTGATCGGCAAGCTCGGCTTCGTACGCACCGGCGAGCAGTGGGACCCCGAGGATGGGCTCGAGCTCGTCTTCGAGCTGGAGGCCTGAAGGGACCGATGGATCCGGTCCCAGCCCTCACCCTCCGCGACGTGCCGGGCATCCGGGTCGGCCACGCCACCGACCTCGACGGCATGACCGGCTGCACCGTGGTCCTGGCCCCGGACCGGGCGGTCGCCGGCGTCGAGGTGCGGGGCTCCGCGCCCGGCACCCGCGAGACCGACCTGCTGCGGCCCACCGCCCTGGTCGACCGGATCGATGCCGTCTGCCTGGCCGGCGGCTCCGCCTTCGGGCTGGCCGCGGCCGATGGGGTGATGCGCTACCTGGCCGAGCGGGGGGCGGGCTTCGCCACCGGGCTGCGGCCGGTGCCCATCGTGCCGGCCGCCATCCTGTTCGACCTGGCCGTCGGCTCTCCGGATGCCGCTCCCGGCCCGGAGGCGGGGTACGCGGCGTGCGTGGCGGCCGAGTCGGGTGACGGCCCGCTGGAGGGGCGCCTGGGCGCCGGTACCGGGGCGACGGTCGGGAAGCTGGCCGGGATGGAGCGATCCAGCCCCGGGGGCATCGGGTCCGCCGCCCGGCGCCTGGCGGGCGGCGCCACGGTCGGCGCGCTGGCGGTGACCAACGCGGTCGGCAACGTCATCGGCCGTGACGGGCGGATCCTGGCCGGGATCCGCGACGGGGCAGGCGGCTTTGTGGACGCGACCGGCGCCATGGCCGCGCATGCGCCGCCGGCAGGTGGGAGCACGGTGCTGGTGGTGGTGGCCACCGATGCGACCATCGACCGGGCCACGGCCCGCAAGCTGGCGGAGCTGGCCCACGACGGCATGGCCCTGGCCGTGGATCCGGTCCACACCCTGCTCGACGGCGACGTCGCCTTCGTCATGGCGACCTGCCGCGAGCCGGCCCCGGACGGTGTCGCGGCCCAGCTGCGGATGGGGGCCGCCGTGGTCGAGGTGGTGCGGACGGCCATCGAGCGCAGCGTCTGACGAAGCGTCAGATCCAGTCGTCGCCGGCCAGGACCGCCGGTGCAACCTCCGACTCGAACAGCGCGAGCTCCGCGTCGCTGATGGCGTAGGTGTGCTCCTCCGCCGGGTAGGTGCCGGCCCGCACCTCGGCGGCGAAGGCCTCCACCCCGCTCCGGATCTCGGCGGCGACGGAGGCGAAGCGCCTCACGAACTTCGGCGCCCGTCCCTCGTTGATGCCCAGCAGGTCGTGCCAGACGAGCACCTGGCCGGAGCAGTCCGCTCCCGCCCCGATCCCGATGGTCGGGATCCGCAGCGCCTCGGTGATCCGGGCCGCCACCCGGGCCGGCACGGCCTCGAGGACCAGGGCAAAGCAGCCGGCGGCCTGCAGGGCCAGGGCATCGGCGTACAGCTGGCGCGCCTTGGCCGCCGTCCGGCCCTGGGCCTTGTATCCTCCCAGCGCGGTGGCCGACTGTGGCGTCAGGCCGATGTGGCCCATGACCGGGATCCCGGCTCCCACGATGGCGCGAGCGCGCGAGGACATCGGTCCGGCGCCCTCCAGCTTCACTGCTTCGGCGCCGGTCTCCTTGACCAGGCGCACGGCGTTGCGCACCGCATCCTCGTCGCTGACCTGGAACGCGCCGAGCGGCATGTCGACCATGAAGAAGGCCCGATGCGTCCCCCGCCGTGCGGCACGGGCCAGCATCACCATCTCGTCCATGCTGATGGGGGTGGTGTCCACGTAGCCCAGCACGTTGTTGGCTGCCGAGTCGCCGACGAACACGATGTCCACGCCGGACTCGTCCGCCAGGCGAGCGCTGGGCGCGTCGTAGGCGGTGACCATCACGATCGGGGTGCCGTCACGCTTCAAGGCGGCGAGCTCGGCAAGCCCGATCCTGGCGGCGCCCCCCTGATCCCGGTTGGCCATGGGGCCATTGTGACAGCGCGCGGTCATGGATGGAATCCCGAGTCGCGGCCCGGACTCCTCGGCCCGCGGGGACGGGTTCGAGCGGTTACTCCACCAGCCCGTAGCTGGTGGGCCGCGCGAAGTCCTCGTCGCGGAAGTAGAAGGTGAAGCTGGAGTTACCGCGGAACTCGAGGTCCCAACTGATGAACTGCAGCGTCAGGTTGGTGCTCCCGCCAGAACCGCCTGCGCCGCCACCCATCGCCACCCGGGCCGACGGCGCGTAGACCGTCCCGCTGATGTCGACCGAGCCGCCGCCGCTGAGCGCGACCTCGGGCTGCTCGTAGCTGGCGCTGGGGAGGGGGAGGGCATCCTGCCACAGGAGCAGGTTGTCGTAGTCGCTGACACCCCCGGCCTGGGCGGTCGGATTGTAGGCGCGCAGCTTCAGCGTGGCGCCCGCCCCAATCGTCACCGGACCCATGGCCGTGGTGGCGCCCTTCGCATTGAAGATCAGCACGCCGCAGCTTCCGGTCGGACAATCGACACCCCAGGTCAGCGGAGTGGTGATCAGGACGCCGGTCCGCACCGAGTAGACGGATGCCTGCGCGCCGACGTCGAACCCGCCGCCCCGCATGACGTAGATGCCAGGCTGCAGGAGCGCGGTCGAGCTGTTCTTCAGCTGGATGCCACCCTGGTAGACCCCGGGCTGCAGGACGAGCAGCTGGTTGTTCAGGGTGAGCTTCGAGCTGCTGCGGACCGGCAAACTGGCGATGTCGATGGGAGGCAGTCCGGCCAGCGGGTCCTTGGTGGGAGCAACCCCCGTGACGGGGGCCGGGGTGATGGTCAGCGCGGCCGGCGAATAGCCGCCCACCACGCGAAGCTTGGCTGATCCCAGCAGCGTGAGTTTCGACGCGTTCCCGTTGGTGGCCAACCCGCCGCCACTGCTGGCCGGGCACGCCGAGTTGATCTGGACCGATCCCTCGAGGGTGACCGTTGGTCCGCCCGAGAGCAGCAGCGATGGGCAGCCACGCCGTCCGTTCGGCCACGACGGGTTATGCGGGTCGAGCTCCAAGATCGCATAGTTCGTGCCGCTGATCTGCCCATTCACCGCCACGCTCCGGGAATGGACCTGGAGCGGCCCGCCCATCAGCCCGCTGAAGAAGCGCGGAGCCTGGGTGTCGATCTCGACGCTGACGGCCCAGTCGCCATAGCCCGTGGCGCAGGTGATGACCGCGTCCAATGGGTCGAACCAGCTGAGATTGGCGGCCAGGCTGTCGCGCGCCGCAAGGTCGACCGAGGCGCGGGGCACGGCGCCGTCGACGGTCCCGCTGCAGCCGCGGGGCGTGCCGACGTGGATCACGTTGGCCGCTGCCAGCGCCGCCGCGTCGCCCGCGTCCTGGAGCTGCCGGCGGCGCACCAGCGCGCTGCCGCCGTCGAACAGCACGGCCAGGAACATCAGCAGGACGATGAAGGCGACGGCCACGATCGCGATGATCTGGCCACTCTCGTGATGATCGGCCCGACGGCGCATCCAGCCGGCCATCAGCTGTTCACCGTCATCGTCGCAGTGCTCGAGACACCGAAGGCCGACATGCCGATCAGGCCGCCGGCGGCCATCGACACGATACTGCGCACGGTGACCGTGACCGGCGTCCCGCGAGAGTTATCCGCGTCCAGGAGATCGTCGTCGCCGGTGCAGCCGGCGCCGTAGCAGACCTGGACGATGACGGATGACCCGGCGGAGATCGCCCAACGGCGCGCGACCTCGCGGATCGCATCCTTGGATGGTGCCGGATGCGGGCAATCCGCCGTCGGCGCGGGCGGGACGTAGCTCTCTAGAGCCGGTGGGCCGGACGGGCAGAGATCCGTGGCACCGCCACCGTGGACGATCGCGTAGCGGGCGGCCTCACGTGCGGCCGCGCTGATCGTGTCGTTGGCGAGCACCACCCGCCCGATGTCGAGCGTTCCCACCAGCATCAGCAACAGGACCGGAAGGACGATGGTGAACTCGACCAGCGACTGGCCACGCGCGGACGTGTGGCCGAGGCGTCGCCGGCTGGTCGACTGGCTGCGCATCGTGGTCACCGCCCCTGGATCACGCTGTACGACTGGGTCGTCGTGAGGGTCCATTGCCCACCTTCGAGGAAGGGCCATGGGATGAGGAGCTGGAAGTCGAGCTCGGACCGCACCGTGGCACTCGCCAGCGGGTAGGCGGCCGACGCACCGGGCGCCGTGGTGCTGTGCGCGAACGAGGTCAGGCTGACCCCCGGCGCCGTGCAGCTCGCGATGTCGTTGCCCGGCCCGGGCACGAATCCGGGGAGGTCCTGCGTCTCGGTGCAGACCACCCGGAGCGCCTCAGCCTGGGCTCCGGCATTGTCCACGCTCAGTGTTGCCGCGGCCTCGGCGGCGCTGCGCGTGGCGGACTGCAGCGTCACCGACGCCTGGTAGACCCGCGCGAAGTCGATGACTCCGCCGGTCATCCCGGCGAGCAGGGGGAGGACGATGGCGAACTCGACCAGGGCCTGTCCCCGCAGGCCCTGGCGCCGCTTCATTAGCGCCCGCATCAGCGCTGACATGCTTGCTGCCTCTGGTGGTGATGAACTCGGATTCGATGACAGGGTAGGGGTCAGCCGCGGATGCCCCAATCGGACCATCGGCCTACCGGTACTGTCGGCTTGCAGGGGAGTCGCCGAGCTGATGCGCGGCCCCGGCGCTGGAGGCAGGACCCCCCGTACTTTTGGTCCTGGCGCCCGCTACTCCGTCCCGATCCGCACGTTGTCGATCAGGCGCGTGCCGCCGACCCGTACCGCGGCCGCCAGGGTGGGCCCATCCAGATCGGCCAGTGCGACGTACTCGAGGCTGAGCCGTGGCTCGGCGCCCAGTGCCGCGCGCGCCGTCGCCTCCGGATCGCCACCGGCGAGGTGAGCGGCCAGGCCCGCCTGCAGGGCGCGGGGCAGGGCCAGGGCGACCTCCCGGTCCGCCGCCGAGAGATAGGTGTTGCGCGAGGAGCTGGCCAGCCCGTCGGCGTCCCGGACGGTGGGCACCGCCACGATGTCGAGCGGCAGCCCCAGGTCGCGGACGACCTGCCGGACCACGGCGACCTGCTGGGCGTCCTTGCGCCCGAAGTAGGCGCGTGCCGGCTGGACCAGCGAGAAGAGCCGGGTGCAGACCGTGGCGACGCCCCGGAAGTGGCCCGGCCGGACCGCGCCCTCCAGGATGGTCGCCAGCGCACCGGGATCCACCCAGGTGTCGAAGCCGGGCGGGTACATCTCCGCGGCCGGCGGGGCGAACAGGATGTCGACTCCCTCCGCGGCGGCCAGCTCGGCATCGCGCGCCTCGTCGCGCGGGTAGCGGGCCAGGTCCTCGGTCGGGCCGAACTGTGCGGGGTTGAGGAACAGGCTGACGACCACCACCCCGTCGCCGGCCCGGGCCGTACGGATGAGCGCCAGGTGCCCGTCGTGGAAGGCGCCCATGGTCGGCACCAGGCCGACCTGGCGGCGTGATGCGTGGGCGGGCGCCAGCGCGTCGCGGAGCTCGGCCACGGTGCGGATGGTCCTCACCGGCGCGTTGCCTCGGCCAGCGCGCGGTAGAGCGGCACCAGGTCCGGGGCGCGTTCCTCCAGCGCCCGGAGGTGGGCCTCGACCGTCGACCAGTCGCCGCGGGCGATCGGCCCGGTCAGGACGAAGCCGTTCTCGATGGTGCGCTCCATGAGCGGGACCAGCGCCTCGGGCGGCACGCCGGTCGCCTCCATCAACCGCGCGGCGGTCCGGTACAGGGTGACCAGGAAGTTGGAGGCGATGGCCGCCCCGGCGTGATAGAGCGGCTTGTCGGTGTCGGCCAGCGGGAAGGGACGCAGTGCCAGGGCCTCCGCCAGCCAGCGGGCCACGCCGGCGGCTTCATCGGTCTCGGCGGTGACGGCGGCCCAGGCGCCGTCCAGCTGCTCCGCACCGCGCTCGCGAGAGAGGGTCTGGAGCGGATGCACGCAGAAGCGCCGGGTGTGAGGATCCAGGGCCGCCAGCGAGGTGGCGCCGCTGACGTGGGCCAGCCAGGGACCGATGGGCAGGCGCCGCGCCACCTCCGCAATGGCCGCGTCCGGGACGGCCAGCAGCACCAGCTCGGCATCGGCCAGCGCCTCGCGTCCGGCGCGTACCTGGATCCCGCGCTCGGCCAGGCGTGCGGCGATGGCACCCCCTGCCCGCCCCGTACCCACCACCCGGACCGTGTCGACCATGCGGCGGAGTCTGCCACACTGCGATTCGTGCGCACCCTGAGCCTGACCGATGCGCGTCGCCTGGCGATCGGTCCAGTCGGCCATCCGGGAGCTGGGCGCCTGGCTGGGAGCCGAATCCGTCCTCCTGCCGGACAACCTGCCCGCCCCCTGGGCCCGGGCGCCGGCTACCCCCGGGTCAGGGTGAGCACCACGAAGCCCGCCGCCTCGGTCACCCGGGCCTCCACGTTCCCCTGGGCGAAGCGCTCGTCGCAGGTGCGCTCGGCCAGCTCGCGGCAGGCCAGCATGGCCGCCGCGCGGTCGTAGACCACGTCCGGACCGTGCAGCAGGTCGCGCAGGTGGGGCAGGTAGCCGAGGCCCACCGCCACCTGGTCGGAGGGCAGGCTGAGGACGACCTGCTCGACCGGCACGCCCACCAGGTCCAGCTCGACCCCGTCTTCGGCCCGGCCGAGCTCGTGGTGCGGGCCGGCGGGCTCGAACGTCATGCCAAAGCCTTCGCCCAGGGCCGCCTTGACCCGCTCGGCCTGCGGGTCGTGCCCGGCATGCGAGCCATCCGCAGCCGGGCTGGGCGCGGCCGTGAGACATCCCGCCAGCACCAGCAGGCCGGCGAGCCGCGGCAGCGCGCGCATCGGCCTCATCCCAGGATCCCCCGCAGGGCCGAGCGAGCGGCATGGTACCCGCACAGCCCGTGGACGCCGCCACCGGGTGGCGTGGAGGCCGAGCAGATGAAGATGGCCGGGTCGGGCGTGGCGTAGGGGTCGAGCCGCACGGCGGGGCGGGTCCACAGCTGGCGCAGGTCCTGGAGGCCGCCGTTGATGTCGCCGCCGACGTAGTTGGCGTTGTACGACTCGATCGCCGCCGGGCCCATGGTCGAGCGGCCGATCACCCGCCGGCCGAGGCCGGGTGCGAAGCGCTCCAGCTGGGCCAGGACCGGCTCCGTCATGTCCGCCCGCGATCCATTGGGGACGTGGCAGTAGGCCCAGACCACGTGGTGACCGGCAGGTGTCCGCGAGCCGTCGAACAGCGACGGCTGGGCGACCAGGGTGAAGGGCCGGTCGGCGTGGCGCCCGCGGGCGACGGCCCGCTCCGACGCCACCACCTCCTCGAACGTGCCTCCCAGGTGGACCGTGCCGGCCCCCGCCAGCTCGGGGTTGGCCCACGGGATCGGCCCGTCGAGCGCCAGGTCGATCTTGAAGGCCCCCGGGCCGTAGCGGTAGCGCCGCAGCTGACGTTCATACGAGCCACCCAGCCGGTCGCCGGCCACCGCCAGAACCTGGCGCGGGGTCAGGTCCAGCAGGACGGCCCGATGCGGGGGCAGCTGCCGGAGGTCGGTGACCCGCCGCCCGGTCTGGATCTCGCCGCCCAGCGAGCGCAGGTATCCGGCCAGGGCGTCGGCGATGCGCTGCGAGCCTCCGCGCGGGATCGGCCAGCCCACCGCGTGCGCGCTGGCCAGCAGCGACAGGGCGAAGGCCCCGGTGATCAGCCGGTCAAGGCGCAGGAACGAGTGGGCCGCCACGCCGGCCAGCAGGGCTCGGGCCTGTGGCGTGCGAAAGCGGCGGGCGTGCCAGGTGACCGGCTGGATCGCCCCCAGCCCGAAGCGGCCGAGCGCGACGGGATGGCGCAGCACGCCGCCCAGCCGCAGCGGGCCCAGCATCTCCCTTGCGATCAGCTCCCAGTCGCCGGCGATGGGCCCCAGCAGGGCCCGGTAGCGGTCGCCGTCCTTGCCCAGGCCGGCCGCCGTGGCCGCCAGGTCACGCCGAACCAGCGCCGCCGTCCCGTCGTCCAGCGGGTGGGCGACGGCGATCGGCGGATCGATCCACTCCAGGCCATGCTCTGCCAGCGGCCAGGCGCCGAACGCCGGCGA
>JBOGSY010000002.1:0-27396 GCA_050691915.1 Candidatus Limnocylindria bacterium
GCCTGGACGTAGGCGAGACGCTCATCGACGAGACACGGGTCTGGTCGGTGTGGGCCGATGAGCTCGGCATCCCGCGGCTCACCTTCATGGCCGCCCTGGGCGCGGCCGTGGCGCGCGGCGGCCAGCACGGGGACGTGTTCGGGGCCTTCGGCCTTTCGCCCGGGGAGTGGCGCGCGCGCCTGCCGGCGGTCGAGGCGCGCTACGGCGGATTCCGCGAGCAGGACCTGTACCCCGATGCGCGACGCGCCCTGGCGGCGCTGGACGAGGCGGGATACCGGGTCGCGGTCGCCGCCAACCAGCCGGCGAGCCGGGCCGCGGAGCTGCGGGCCCTGGGCATCGGACCCGACGTGCTGGTCATGTCGGACGAGATCGGCGAGGCCAAGCCCGAGCCCGCCTTCTTCGCGCGCGTCCTGTCGCTGATGGGCGACCCAAAGCCATCCCGCGTGGCCTACGTGGGCGACCGGGTGGACAACGACGTGATCCCGGCCGCTGCGGCCGGGTTGCGGGCGGTCTGGCTGCGTCGTGGCCCCTGGGGCGTGATCCAGTCCCTCCCCGATCCGGCCCCGGCGGCCCTGGTGGTCGGATCCCTGGACGAGCTGGTGGAGCGCATCGGGGAGGCGTTCGGGGGCTGACCGCGCGGGTGTTCAGTCGCGGCGGCGCAGCACGGCGTCGATCTCGCGCTCGCTGACGCCGAAGCGGGCGAGCGTGTGGCGCAGCAGCTCGTGGCCCAGCTCGCGCTCGGCGGTGATGACCCGGGCCGCCCCAATCCGGCGCAGCTCCGCCTCGTCAGCGGCGGAGTGGGCACGGGCGACAACGTGGATCCGCGGGTTGCGGGCCAGGGCGTGCCGCACCGCCTGGCGGGTGGCCAGCGCGTCGGGCAGGGCACAGACCAGGGTGCTGGCATCCTCGATCCGCGCGGCGTCCAGGACCGACGGCGTGCCCGCGTCGCCGTAGATGATCGGGACCCCACCGGCGCCGGCGGCGCGCACCATCGGGTAGTCCGCGTCGATCGCCACCCAGGCGATGCCCCTCGCCTCCAGGACCCGGGACACGGTCCGCCCCACCACTCCGAACCCCAGCACGACGGCATGCCGCCGCAGGCTGGCCGCCGGATTGGTGGCCGCGTTCAGCCGGACGTCGACCGGGAACCTGCCGTCCAGCCATGAGCCCAGCCGGTCGGCCGCCGTCGAGACCGGCGTCGCCAGCAGGACGGAGAGGACCACGGCCCCCATGGCCTGGCTGAACGCGTCGCCGTCCAGGGCGTTCAGCTGCAGGCCCACCGTGGCCAGCACGAAGCTGAACTCGCCGCTCTGGGCCACCAGCCCGGCGCTGCGCAGGGCGGTTCCGAACGGGTGCCCGCCCAGGCGCACGATGGCCGCGATTGGCAGGCCCTTGCCCAGGATGATCAGCGCCAGCAGGACCGCCACCACCGGCCAGCCCGCCGCCACGGCGGCCGGCTCCAGCAGGATCCCGATCGAGACGAAGAAGATGGTGGCGAACAGCTCGCGGAGCGGCACCACCTCGCCCAGGACGCTGGCCGCCAGGTCCGATTCGGCCAGGGCCAGGCCGGCCACGAAGGCCCCCAGGGCCACCGACACGCCCAGCTCGTGGGCCAGGGCGGCGGTGCCGATCGCCAGCACGGCGACCGCCACCACGAAGAGCTCGCGCGAGCCCAGGTGGGCGACGCGGGCCAGCACCGCCGGCAGCAGCCGGGAGCCGAACACCAGCACCGCCGCCACGAAGCCCAGGGCCACCGCGGTCGCCACGGCCGCGTCCAGGATCGGCCGGTCCGATCGGACCGCCACGGCCGACAGGAAGACCACCAGGAGGACGGTCAGCAGGTCCTGGACGATAGACCAGCTGAGCGCCAGGCGGCCGTGCAGACTCGTCTCCAGGGTTGCCTCGCCGGCGACCTTGACCAGCACCACGCTGGAGCACACGCTGACCACCGCCCCCAGGAAGAGGGCCTCGACCAGCGAGCTGCCCATGGCCAGCGCCACCAGCGCCCCGGCGCCCAGGGTGAGCCCGACCTGGATCGGCGCTCCCACCAGCACCAGGCGGCCCAGCTCCCACAGCTCCGCCAGCCGAAAGCGCAAGCCGATGCTGAACATCAGCAGCGCCACGCCGATGTCGGCCAGACCCAGGACCTCTTCCCGGTCGGCAATGAAGCCGGGGGTGAACGGGCCGAGCAGCAGTCCGGCCACGACGTAGCCGACCATCGGCGGCAGGTGCAGCCGGTGGGCAAGGGCGCCGAGCACGAGGGCCGTTCCCAGGGCGGCCAGCAGGGTGATCGCCAGGCTGCCGGTCACCGTCGGGGGCCCTCCATCGGCGGATGATACCGGTCACCTACCGCTTGCCCGCGACCAGCCGCCCGCTATCCTTGGCGCAGCGCGACGGCAACGTCGCGCGGGTGTGACGCCGGGCCCGTACCGATGGCGTCGAGGTGGAGACTGCGCGCCGCGCGGTCTCCTGCCCGTGTTTCGAGGCAGGCCCCATGAAGCAGACCCCCGAAGCTATCACCCAGGCAACGCCGGTCGGCGAGGTCGACCGGCTGCTGCGTGGGACGGATCCGATCCTGGTCCACGCCGACGACAGCCTCCAGCGACTGGCGGAGCTGGCGGTGGAGCGTCCCGGCTGCCGCGTCCTGTCGGTGGTCGACGACGAGGGCCGGTTGACCGGCCTGGTGCCGGTCCGGATGCTGGTCAACGACATCTTCCTGAAGATCGTTCCGGAGGAGTTCCTGGGCGTCATCAGCGACATCGACGACGTCCTGGAGTACGCCGGCCACGTGGGCGCCAGGAGAGCCGGCGACATCATGCTGGAGCCCGTGTCGGTCCACCTGGGCGCCACGGTCCGTGACGCCTTCGAGAGGATGCACCACGCCCGCATGAACGGCCTGCCGATCGTGGACGACAAGGGCAAGGTGGTCAGCTACCTGGACCAGCTGGAGCTGCTGCTGGTCTGGGTCCGGGCCACCGGGCGGGAGCCCCTGCTGCGGCCCAACACCCCTGACCGCGACCCGGACCACGAGCACGAATGACCCTCACCGCCTGGGTGGGGCTGACGATCTTCGTCGGCACCTACGCGCTGATCGCCACCGAGCGCATTCACAAGACCATCGCTGCCCTGGCGGGCGGAATGGCCATGATCCTGCTGGGCGTCGTCAGCCAGGAGGAGGCATTCGCCCACATCGACTTCAACGTCATCTTCCTGCTGGCCGGGATGATGATCCTGGCCGGCATCATTCGAAAGACCGGCGTCTTCGGCTGGCTGGCGGTGCGCTCCGCCCGCTTCGCCGGCGGCGATCCCTACCGGATCCTGGTGGTGATGTGCGTCATCACGGCGGTCGCATCCGCCTTCCTGGACAACGTCACCACCGTGGTCCTGGTCGGCCCGATCACCCTCTTCCTGGCCGCCCGGATGGGGATGAACCCGATGCCGTTCATCATCGCCGAGATCCTGGCCAGCAACATCGGGGGCACCGCCACGCTGATCGGCGACCCGCCGAACATCCTGATCGGCTCGGCGGCCGACATCGACTTCGCGACCTTCGCGCTGAACATGGGTCCGCTGGCCATCATCCTGCTGGTGCTCTTCCTGGTCGCGGCGCGCTGGATCTTCCGCGGCCAGCTGACCGTCGAGCCGGAGATGCGCGACGCGCTGCTGGCCTTGGACGAGCGGCAGATGATCGTGAACCCGCGCCTGCTGCGCCGCTCGCTGGTGGTGATGGGCCTGACTCTGGTCGGCTTCCTGGTGCACGGCGCGCTGCATTTCGAGCCGGCCACCATCGCCATGAGCGGGGCGGTGGCGCTCATGGTCGTGGCTCGCGAGGATCCCCACGAGATCCTGCGCGAGGTGGAGTGGCCGACCCTCTTCTTCTTCATCGGCCTGTTCATGGTCATCGCCGGCGTGATTGAGATCGGCCTGATCCAGGCGATCGCCACCGGCCTGATCGAGGTGACCAACGGCGCCCTGGCCAACGGCGCCGTGCTGATCCTGTGGCTGTCCGCCCTCCTGTCCGGGATCGTCGACAACATCCCGTACACCGCCACCATGCTGCCGGTGGTCGAGGAGATGTCGCGGCCGCACCAGGGATCCCAGGCGCTGTGGTGGGCCCTGGCCGCCGGCGCGGACCTCGGCGGCAACGCCACCATCATCGGCGCCTCGGCCAACGTGATCCTGATCAGCATGGCCGAGCGCGAGGGCCACCCGATCCGCTTCTGGACCTACGTCCGCTACGCCGGGCCGGTGACCGTCGGCAGCATCCTGGTCGCCACCGTCTACATCTGGCTGCGGTACCTGCTCTAGCCCATGGAGCACATGGCCGAGATCCTGATCCAGCTCTTCGCCGTGCTGCTGGCGGCCAAGATCGGGGACGAGATCTTCAAGCGCCTCGGCCAGCCGGCGGTCATCGGCGAGATCCTGGGCGGGGTGGTGGTGGGGCCGGCCGTGCTGGGGGTCTACGAGGTCAACCCGGAGACGGCGCTCTTCGCCGAGATCGGGGTGGTCCTCCTCCTCTTCCAGGTCGGGATCGAGACCCGCGTCGGCGACCTGCTGCGGGTCGGCCTGACCGCCGCATCGGTGGGGGTGATGGGCGTGATCCTGCCCCTCGCCGGCGGGTTCGCCATAGGCGGCCTGCTGGGCTACGCGCTGGAGGTCAACGTCTTCCTGGCGGCCGCGCTGACCGCGACCAGCGTGGGGATCACCTCGCGCGTGCTGGCGGAGCTGGGCGGGCTGCGCACCGGCAGCGGTCGCGTGATCCTGGGGGCGGCGGTGATCGACGACGTCCTGGCCATGCTGATCCTGGCGCTGGCCACCGGCCTGGCGGCGGGCAGCGTGTCGGGGGTCCAGATCGCCATCCTGGTGGGCCTGGCGGTGGCCTTCATCGGCATCGTGCTGGTGGTGGGCACCCGGGTCCTGCGCCGGCGCCCGTCGCTGCTGACCGACCCCCAGTTCGCGGAAACCCCGTTCCTGCCCGGCATGATCCTGATGCTCGGCCTGGCGGCCCTGGCGGCCCTGATCGGGCTGGCGGCGATCATCGGTGCCTTCCTGGCCGGGATGGTGGTTGGTGAGGCGCAGGAGCGACACGCCCTGGAGCAGGAGGTGGCGCCGGTGGCGGCTTTCTTCACGCCCTTCTTCTTCGGCTTCATCGGGGCCCAGGTGGACCTGGCCGCGTTCACCAGCCTCGGCACCCTGCTGCTGCTGGGGGGCATCACCCTGGTCGCGGTCGGCACCAAGTTCGTCGGCTCCTTCCTGGGCGCCCTGCGGCTGGGACGCCGGCGCGCCACCCTGATCGGCTGGGGCATGGTGCCGCGCGGCGAGGTGGGGATCGTGGTCGCCGGGCTGGGCCTGTCGGCCGGCGCGATCAGCGGCGAGCTGTACAGCGTGGTGGTGGGGATGGCCATCCTGACCACCCTGGTGGTCCCGCCGCTCCTGCCGCCGCTCCTGCGGCGGGCCGAGCACATCGCCGACCGGTCGCACCCGGCACCGGCGACGGGCAGCGGCTCATCGCCTTAGCCGCCCCCGCGGGCGTACCGGCTCGGAAGGTAGAGGCCCCACCCGCCGGAGCGGATGGGGCCTGCGTGAGGTGGGCCGGCGCTCGGCTACTCGCCGCCCGGGGTGATGGCCACGTCGGCCTTCTCGAAGTCGGCACCTGCCCGGTCGTCGCTGATGCCCTCCCAGGCCGCCTCCGTCAGGTCCGTTCGGAACGCCTCGGCCGGCGGCTCGTCGGCGATGATCTCGGCCGCCAGCGCCGTCTCGACGGTCTGGTCCCAGGCCGCCTGCGACAGGAAGCCGATGCCATCCGGCGAGGGCCAGATGAGCGCGTTGATCTCGTTCATCATCCAGGCCTGGTGGCCGGCGCCAAGGGTGCTGCCGGCGTCGACGACGTACTGGATGCAGTCGTCCGGGTTCTCCCGGCAGTAGATCCATCCCCGGAACGAGGCGCGCAGGAATCCCTCCGCAATGGCCTCGTTGCCGTCCTCGGCCAGCCATGCCGCACGCGCCCAGACGGCATCCTGCAGCATGGCGGTCCCGACCTCGTTGTAGTCGATGACGTTCAGGTCCTCGGGCTGGAACAGGTCGCCGGTGTCCGGGTTCTCGGTCTCGAGCAGCTGGGCGTACTCGTTGTAGATCATCGCTTCGGCGACGTCGACGCAGTCGGTGTCCGACTCGGCGCAACCGTCGTACGCGTTGAGCAGCAGGCTCATGTCGAAGGGCTGGGTGACCTGCGTGAAGTCCGCGCCGGCCTCCAGGCCTGCGAGCCGGGCCGAGGCGATCACCTCGAGCTCGTTGCCGAAGCCCCAGGCGCCGACCTTCTTGCCGGCGAAGTCCTCCGGCGACGTGATCCCGGCGTCCTTCCACGAGACCGACAGCGTGCCGGCGCGCTGGAACACCTGGGCGATGTTGACGAGGTCGGAGCCGGCCTCGCTCTCCCGGGCCTGGAGCACCTTCGGCACCCAGGCCAGGGTGAACTCGGGGCCGTCCGGCTTGGAGCCCTCGACCTGCGGCGCGATCTCCGCGCTGCCGGGCAGGATCTCGAGGTCGATCCCTTCGTCCTCGTAGTAGCCGTTCTCCACCGCGGCGTAGTAGCCGGCGAACTGGGCCTGCGGGAACCACTGCAGCTGCAGGCTGACCTCCGCCAGCTCGCCGCCGGTGGGCGTGCCGTTGCCCGTGCCGCAGGCGCTGAGCACCAGCGTCATCGCGCCGGCAGCCGCCAGGAACCGATGTGGTCGCTTCATCTTCACTCCTCGGACAGCGTCCCTGGTGCGGCCGGGCGGCCGCGCCCACTCTGACCCGTGATTCTAGCCCGGACGCACGTCGCGCGGTGCGACGGTGCAGCCCGGCGGCGGGCGTCAGGCCAGCTGCTCGCCGCGGATGGAGGAGTGCCAGGGGATGACCACCCGTTCCACGCCGGCGATGAGCAGGTACATGCCGATGCCGGTCACCGCGGTGACCAGGATGGCCGCCCAGGTCACCTCGAATGCCAGCGCGCTGGCGCTCTCCACCACCACCCGCCCCAGCGCCACGTTGAGGCCGCCGAAGTACTCGCCCACCACCGCCCCGATGAGCGCCAGGGTCGTTCCGACCTTGAGGCCGGTCAGGAAGAAGGGCAGGGCATTCGGAATGCGCACCTTGGCCAGCACGGCCCGCTCGCTGGCGGCGTACGAGCGCATCAGCTCCAGCGCGGAGGCGTCCACCTGGGTCAGGCCACGCAGCACGTTGATCATGATCGGGAAGAAGACCAGCGCCGCGGCGATCGCCATCTTGGAGTAGGGGCTGAGCGTGCCGAACCAGTTGTTGGCCAGGGGCGCGAAGGCCACGATCGGGATGGCGTTGACGGCGATGGCCAGCGGCAGGATCGCGTCGCGCGCCACCTGGAAGCGACCCACCACGAACGCCACCGCCACGCCCAGCGCCGTTCCGAGGACCAGCCCGCCGGCCGCCTCGTAGAGGGTTGTCTGGGCCGCCGGGAAGATCTGCCGGCCTGTGTCCCAGTTCTCGACCAGGGCCGTGGCGATGGCCGACGGGGCGGGCAGGAAGAAGGAGCGGACCTGGAGCGCGCGGATCACGCCCTCCCACAGGCCGATGCCGGCGACCGCCACCACCAGCGCCGGCAGGTAATGGCGCAGCGTCCGCGCCCATCGGTTCATCCGACCACTCCCTCCGCCTCGAGGCGGTCCTCGCTGCCGCCCCCGGCCGTGTCGCTGCCACGCAGCGCCTCGCGGACCTCGGTCACCAGCTCGAAGTAGCGGCGGTTCTCGCGGGTCTCGATGCCCCGTGGCCGGGGCAGGTCGATGTCGACGATCCTGGTGATGCGCCCGGGCCGGGGCGTCATGACCACCACCCGCGACGAGAGGAAGACGGCCTCGGGGATCGAGTGGGTCACGAAGATGACGGTGATCCCGGTCTGCTGCCAGATCCGGAGCACCTCGGAGTTCATCCGCTCCCGGGTCATCTCGTCCAGCGCGCCGAACGGCTCGTCCATCAGCAGGATGGCGGGCGAGAAGGTCAGGGCCCTGGCGATGGCCACCCGCTGCTGCATCCCGCCCGAGAGCTGGTAGGGATGGTGACGGGCGAACTCCGCCAGGTCCACGAGCTCGAGCATCTCCCGCGCCCGCTCGCCACGCTGCGTCCGGCCCATGCCGGAGAGCTCGAGCGGCAGCCTGACGTTGTCCTCCACGGTCCGCCACTCGAAGAGCACCGGCGCCTGGAATACCATCCCGTAGTCCCGGTCCAGCCGTGCCCGCAGCGCGGACTTGCCGTTCACGGTGACGCCCCCGGCCGACGGTCGGGTCAGGTCGCCGATCAGGCGCAGCAGGGTCGACTTTCCGCAGCCGGACGGCCCGATCAGGGAGACGAACTCACCGCGCCCGATCTCCAGGTCGATCCCGCTCAGGGCGGCCGTGGTGGAGCCGTCGGCGAGCTGGAAGGTCTTGGCCACGCCGTCGAGCCGGACCACCGTATCGGTCATGCCGGTCGCGCTCATCCGGCGCCGCCCTCCGGCCGCGCGCGGAGGACCCGCAGCTCAACCAGCCGGACCAGGAGGTAGAAGGTGATCCCCAGCAGGGAGGTCACCAGGATCGCGGCCCACAGCCGCTCGGGAGCGGTGATGTAGGTCTGGTTGAACTCGATGATCGACCAGCCCAGGCCCTCGTGCACGCCGCCGGGTCCCTCGCCGATGATGGCTCCCACGATGCTGGCCGTGGCCGTGATCTTGAGCGCGGTGAAGAGGTAGGGCAGCGATGCGGGGAAGCGGAGCTTCCACAGGATCATCCGCCGGCTGGCCGCATACGAGCGCATCAGCTCCATGGCCCGCGGGTCCGGTGAGCGAAGCCCGCGCAGCATGGCGATGGTCACCGGGAAGAAGGTCAGGTAGGTGGCGATGATGACGACCGCCTCCACGCTGGCCCCCACGAAGAAGACGATCATGGGCGCCAGGGCCACGATCGGGATCGTCTGGCTGGCGACCACGTAGGGGACGAACGCCCGCTCAACCATCGACGAGTGCACGAAGGCGACCGCCAGCCCGATCCCCAGGATCGCCCCCAGGACGAAGCCGATGGCCGCCTCGCGCCAGGTGTAGAGCGCCTTGCCGACCAGGTGCACGAACAGGGAATCGGGCGCGTTGCGACGCCACGGCTCCGCCAGCTCCCTGGCGATGTCCCACACGTGCGGCAGGTTCTGGTCGGTGGCGAACCAGATGTCCAGCGGCGGGCGCCACTCCCAGCCCTCGAGCCGCCACGGGTCGCCGCCGACGAACTTGACCAGCTCCCAGGCGACCAGGATGGCCAGCAGGAAGAGGACCAGGACCAGGGCGCGCAGGCGGCCGCTCCGCCTGCCGGGCGCCTGCGCCGCTGCCATGGGCGCAGGTCAGGCGGGGTGGTCAGGCGACGGCCGCATCGGTCACCTCGAGCGCGCCGTCGATGATCGTGAACGCCTCCGCCAGCTGCTCCTCGGTGATACACAGCGGCGGGTTGGTGAAGAAGCTGTCCCAGTGCTGCATGGTGTACAGGCCGTCCGCCTTGAGGCGGGCGTCCAGGGCCGCCATCTCGGGCGAGGAGCCGTTGAAGGGGGCCATGGGCTCACGGGTCTGCCGGTTGCGGATGAGCTCCACGATCCCGAACAGGCCGATGCTGCGCACGGCACCGACGCTGGGGTGCCGCTCCTTCAGCTCGTCGAGGTGGCCGGCCAGCACCGGGCCCAGGCGCGCGGCGTTGCCCACCAGGTCGTCGTCGCGCAGCACGCCCACGGCCGCGATGGCAGCCGCACAGCTGACCGGGTGGGCGGAGTAGGTCAGGCCGCCGAAGTAGGTGCGCTCGGCGAAGTGCTCCGCGATGCGGTCGGAGATGGCCACCGCCCCCAGCGGCAGGTAGGAGCTGGTCAGGCCCTTGGCCATGGTCAGCAGGTCCGGCACCACGCCCCAGTGGTCGACCGCGAACCAGCGCCCGGTGCGGCCGAAGCCGGCCATCACCTCGTCGGCGATGAGCAGGATCCCGTACCTGTCGCACAGCGCGCGGACGCCCTGCAGGTAGCCGTCCGGCGGAACCAGGATGCCGTTGGTGCCGGTCACCGTCTCCAGGATGAAGGCGGCGATGGTGTGCGGGCCCTCGTACTGGATCACCTCGTCCAGGTAGGCGAGGTGCTGGTCGACCGGGTCCGGCTCCGGGTTGCCGTAGCGGTAGGGGTCCATCACCCGGACCACGCCGGGCACCGCCGGCTCCGACGCCCAGCGCCGCGGGTCGCCGGTCACGCTGATGGATCCCGCCGTGGCACCGTGGTAGGACCGATAGCGGGCGATCACCTTCTGGCGGCCGGTGAAGATCCGCGCCAGGCGCAGGGCGTTCTCGTTGGCCTCCGCGCCGCCCAAGGTGAAGAAGAAGGTGTCCAGGTCGCCGGGCGTCAGCTCGGCCAGCAGCTGGCCCAGGCGGCCGCGGACCTCGGTGGCGAACTGCGGCGCGGCGAAGGCGAGCCGGTGCGCCTGCTCGGCGATGGCGTCCGCCACGCGGCGGTCACCATGACCGATGTTGACGCTCATCAGCTGCGAGTTGAAGTCGATGTAGCGCTTGCCGTCGGGATCCCAGAAGTAGATCCCCTCGGCCCGGTCGATCACGATCGGGTTGATCTTGGCCTGGGCGCTCCATGAGAAGAAGGTGTACTCGCGGTTGAGGCGCAGGATCTCGTCGGCGGTCAGCCGATCGGCGGTGACGGTCATGGCTGGACCTCAGGCTCGGCGTGTGCCACCGATTAGACCATACCCCGGGGCCGACCCCCGCCTCAGTCCGCGGCGGCGGCGCGCAGGACGGCCTGGACCGATGTGTCGGCATCGGCCTCGGTGGTCGACCAGTTGCTGACGCTGATGCGCATCGCGGCCACGCCGTGCCAGGTGGTGCCGCCCATCCAGGCGGTGCCACCGTCCTGGACCCGCGCGATGACCGCTCGGGTCCGCTCGTCGTCGCCGAAGCGGACCAGCACCTGGTTGAGGACCACGTCGTTGAGAACCTCCACCCCGTCGGCGGCCGCCAGCTGGTCTGCCATGCGACGGGCCAGAGCGCAGCAGCGCTCGACCAGCTCCTGCACCCCGGAGCGTCCCAGCGAACGCAGGGCGGCGTACAGGGCGAAGCCGCGCGCCCGCCGTGAGCTGTCCAGGACGTACTCCCACGGCTCGCGCTGGTTGCTGCGCATGAGGTAGCTGGCGGGGGTGGCCATGGCCGCGCGGTGGGCGTCCGGCTCGCGCACGGCGACGAACCCGCAGTCATAGCCGACGTTCAGCCACTTGTGCGCGTCGGTCGACCAGGAGTCGGCGCGCTCCACCCCGGACACCAGGTGGCGCAGGCCGGGCGAGACCGATGCCCACAGCCCAAAGGCCCCGTCCACGTGCAGCCAGGCGTTCGGGTGGCCGGCCAGCGTGGCGGCGACCTCGTCGAGTGGATCGAAGCATCCGCTGTTCACGTTGCCCGCCTGGGCGACCACGATCAGCGGTCCGGCGGCCCGCTCCACCGTCGACCGGAGCTCGTCCGCCCGCATCCGGCCCTGCTCGTCGGCCGGGATTCGGCGCACGCGCTCCCGTCCCAGACCCAGGTATTGAAGCGCCGTCAGGACGGTGGCATGCGCCTCCTCGCCGATGACGACCTCCACCTCCGGCGCGCCGTACAGGCCGCGCGCCTCCACGTCCCAGCCCGCCCGGGCGAGCACGGCGTGACGTGCCGCGGCCAGCCCCACCGCGTTGCCCAGCCCGGCGCCGGTGGGCAGCCCGAAGCTGGCGTCGGCGGGCAGGCCCAGCAGCTCGAGCATCCACTCCCCGGCAACCTGCTCCGCGGCCGCCGCCGCCGGCGATGAGGCGTGGAGGGCGGCGTTCTGGGCCCAGGTGGTGGTCAGCCAGTCGGCAGCTGCGGCTGCCGGCAGCGCACCGCCGATGACGAAGCCGAAGTACCGGGGCCCGCCAGACGCGGCCAGCCCATCGTCCACCGCCTCTGCCAGGGCGGCCACCACCGCCTCCGCGTCCTCGCCGGCCTCCGGCAGGTGGCCGAGCCGCTGACCAATGGCCGCGGCGTCGGCGCGGGGCCCGACGTGGCGGCTCGCCAGGCTGTCGAGGTACGCGAACGAGAGCTCGGATGCTCGGCGCAGGGCGCGATCTGGCTGCTCCATCGGTCCGTGAATGCTAGCGGGGAGCCCCGCCGGTGAAGGGGCCGTCATGCCGTACTCCTCACGTGCGTAACCACGACGCCCCTGATGACGCCCGGCTGGCTTCAGCTATTCCGCGGCACGGTGCCGGAGGCGTCCAGGCACACGAACCGAAGGTCTGCGTCGGGTCCGGCGCTGAACGCGTGCGGCTCGTCCGGCGCGGTGACGATCACGTCGTCGGGACCGATCTGCCGGTCGCCCTCGCCGTCCTCGACCCGACCGGAACCGCCCAGCACGATGACCAGGTGCCGGTGGCTGTGGCTGTGCAGCTGCGTCGAGGACCGTGGACCCATGGTGATGACCTTAAGCCCGACGGCAGCGGTCCGGCCGATGGTCCGGACCCGGACCGATGGACTGCCGGGTGCGGGCCGCTGGGGAATGCGGGCGAGCGGCCGGATGCGCATCTGGCTTCGCTAGCGGGCGCGCCCGGGAAGGGCTTGCCCCTCGCGGGGCCTGGTCGCGCTGACGAACACGCTCTGCGCGATTCGGTGGTGTCGCTCCGGCGGCACGCGCGTTCGCAGCAGCTCCAGCAGCTCGTCGTTGAAGAGCGGATACAGGGCGCACTCGGCGATACCGAACGGGTGCAGCTGCTCGATCGCGACGGCGCGGAAGCCGGCGCGGCGCAGCCCCTTGTACAGGGCGATCTCGGACAGGGCGCCGGACAGGCAGCCCGCCCAGGCAGCCGGGTGGGTGGTGATCTCCGGCGGCAGGTTGTGCTCCAGGACGAGATCGACCACGGCAAGCCGCCCGCCGGGACGCAGCACCCGAAAGGCCTCCGCCAGGACCCGGACCTTGCGCGGCGAAAGGTTGATCACCCCGTTGCTGATGACGACGTCAACCGAGGCGTCCGGCAGCGGGAGCGCCTCCATCTCACCCTGCACGAAGCGCACGTTGCTCTGGCCGCTGAGCGCGACTGCGGCGCTCGCTCGCTCCACCATCTCGGGCAGGAAGTCGACCCCCAGCACCGAGCCGGCGGCTCCCACCGCCTGGCCGGCCAGCAGGCAGTCGATCCCGCCCCCCGAGCCCAGATCCAGCACATCCTGCCCGGGCCTCAGCTTCGCGTGGCGCACGGGGTTGCCGACGCCGAGCGCGATGCGCACCGTCTCATCCGGGAGCTCCGCCAGCTCGGCCTCGTCGTAGAAGCGCTCGGCCACCCGGCGATCGGTGGGCCGCACGTTGGCGTAGGTGTCTCGCACAGCGGAGCGGATGGCATCCTGCTGCAGCAGATCGGTGCCGGCGATGTGGCCGATGTGAGCCTGGTCGTGGACCGTGCTCATGGCCGCTCAGCCGGCGGCTCGTTCGACCGCAGCAGCGTCTCGATCCGCGCACCGAGGTCCGGGGAGATCGGCCCGGCGCCGGCACCAGCGATCTTCTCCTGAAGCTGTCGGCTGAACTCGAGCTCGCCGCAGCAGCGCTGGCACACGCCCAGATGCTCTTCCAGCTCCTCGACGTCGGGCCTGCCGAGCCCCTGCGACAGGTAGGCCCACATCCGGGCTACCGCCTCGCGACAGTCAATCATCGTCATCATCGTCGCTCACTTTCACCAGCCCGCGCTCAACGGCGTAGTCCCATAGCCGCCGCTCGAGCTGCTTGCGGCCACGGTGCAGGCGCGACAGGAGCGTTCCCAGCGGCACGCCCAGGATGGCCGCCGCCTCCTTGCAGCTGAACCCGTGGATCGTGGTCAGGATGAGAGGCAGCCGGTGCACCGGCGTGATCACGGCGAATACCGATTGCATGTCCTCGTCCGAGAAGAGCCGCAGGAAGTCCAGGTGCAGCTCGTCGGAGTACGGGAACGGATCCTCGATGGCGATGGTCGTGAACAGGCTGAACTCCTCGTCGGCACCGTCGGCGAGCGGCACCGTGGCCGGGCGGCGGCTGAGCGACCGCTGCCAGTCGCGCCAGGCGTTGGTGGCGATGGTGAACAGCCAGGCGCGACCGCGCTCCGGATCGCGCAGCGTCCCGAATGCCTTCATCGCGCGGAGCAGAGTTTCCTGGAGCAGGTCCTCGGCTTCGGGGCGGTGGTTGGCCAGCCGCAGGCAGTAGCCGTACAGCGCATCCAGGTGGGCGCGCGCCAGATCGGCGAAGGCCGGCGGGCTGACTGCAGCCGCCCGGCCTGGAATCGCGGTGGCCAGAATCGCCTCCTGCTCCATTCGTCCTCCGCTGCGGCGGGGGCCCAGTCACGGCGGCCGCCATGGATATGACGCCCGCCGTGATCAAGTTATTCCCCTTGAGCGTGGGGGTCCAGCGCAGGGAATAGGGACGCATCGGCTGGTCGTCCAGTCTGGTGTCGGTCGTGCCGGCCAAGAGCCGGGCGCAAACGCAGAGCAGAGAGGAACACCGCAAATGGCAACCGTCACCGTAAGGAACGGGATCAACGTCGACCAGCTGGTGGCCACCATCGGGGCCATCCGAGAGCAGGAGTCGATCTCGACCTTCACCTTCAAGGCTGCCACGACCTGGCAGAACGGCACCCTCAACCACGGACAGATCCGCGACTTCGTGCACAACGGTCAGCGCGTGGAGCGCCCTGAGGCATTCGACCTCGCCGGCGACGAGCCGCCCGTCCTGCTTGGCTCGAACGCAGGCCCGAACGCGGTCGAGCTGCTGCTCGCAGCGCTGGGCTTCTGCTACGGCGTCGGCTATGTGGCCAACGCCGCGGCCCGAGGCATCGACATCAGAGAGCTGCGCTACGAGGTGGAGGGCGACATCGACGTCCAGAACTTCCTGGGCATGACGCGAGAGATCCGGCCAGGCTTCAGCGCCATCCGAGCGCGCGCATGGGTCCGCTCGTCGAACGCCACCCGTGAGCAGCTCGACGAGCTGTGCCAGTACGTCCAGGACACGTCGCCGGTGCGGGACTGCCTGGCCAATCCGGTTCCGGTCGAGACCACCCTGGAGGTCCTGTGATGGCCAGCGACCTGGCCCTCGAACCGGTCGACACCGACCGCCTTCGTTCCGCAATCCGCGACGAGTACGCCGCCGTCGCGAACGAGCCGCAGCGCGGCTTCCACTTCCACACCGGGCGGAGCCTGGCGCAGCTGCTCGGCTATGCGGACGAGCTGCTGGATGGCATCCCGGAGGAGGCAATCTCGTCGATGGCCGGGACCGGCAACCCGTTCGCGCTGGGCCAGATCCGCCCGGGCGAGCGCGTGGTCGACTGCGGATCGGGCTCCGGCGTCGACAGCCTGGTGGCGGCCCGCCTGGTGGGGACCGGCGGACGGGTCATCGGCGTCGACATGACGCCGCAGATGCTGGACAAGGCGCGGCGTGCCGCCGCCGCGACGGGGCTGGGGAACGTCGAGTTCCGCGAGGGACTGCTGGAGGCGCTGCCGGTCGACGATGGCTGGGCCGACGTCGTGATCAGCAACGGGGTCCTGAACCTGGTGCCCGACAAGGCGGGCGCACTGGCCGAGATGGCCCGCGTGCTACGTCCCGGAGGCCGGCTGCAGCTGGATGACATCGTGCTGGCCCGCGAGGTCTCGGCCGGATCGAAGCAGGACGTCTCGCTGTGGACCGGGTGCATCGCCGGCGGCCTGCTCGAGGCCCAGCTGGCCGAGCAGCTCGCCGCCGCCGGCTTCGTCAACGTGGAGCTCATCCCCGGAGCGGACGTCTTCGCCGGAGCGCCGCAGCACTCGAATGCGGCCGCCTACGGCACGCTGGGTATCGGAATCCGCGCCCGAAAGCCGGCAGATGCGGTGGCCTCCGCCGGCGCCGAGCTCGGCAGGCGCTTCGTCGCGGCCCTGGTCGACGGCGACTTCGACACCATGCGGGCGCAGTTGCACCCGGCGGTCGAGTTCCGCGGCCTCAGCCCCCACAAGCTCCTCAAGGCCTCCCGCTCCGATCCGGTGGGCGGGGTCCTCCGCGCCTTCCGCCTGTGGTTTTTCGAGGGGGAGCGGGACGGCTACCGGGGCGACCATCCGGAGGAGCTGCTCTCGTGCTCGGTCGAGCCGTATGGCTCGGGCGGGCGATACAAGCTCAGCTACCGGATCCGCGAGAAGAGCCGGGAGATGGCCGAGTTCTTCCGTGACCAGGGCCTGGGCCGGGTCGACGACGATGCGGACTGGCTCGTCGAGCAGGAGGCCTACTACGACGTGCGGGACGGCAGGATCGGCTGGATGATTGTCCTGTGCGGCGGCTACCAGCCCCTGGTTCCGGTGCCGACCGCGCGGATCCCGGAGGCCGGCGCGCGGCAGATCGTCCTCTGACGCGCCGCCGAAGCAGGCTGGCAGCATCGGTGGCCGGAGTGTAGCCGCGCCCGCCCGCCTGCCGGTGGCCTGCAGCCGCCGGCACGGCCGTCAGCCGCGGCTCCCGGCCAGCCCGGCCGAGAGCTGCCCCTCCACCAGTGGCTGGTCGACGCGCGCGGCGAGGCGCTCGGCCACGGCCCACCAGTCGAAGTCGGCGGTCACCGCCGAGGCATGGACGCTGAGCAGCCGATCGTCGGGCAGGTAATCGGGCAGAATTCGGTCCAGGATGGCCTCGATCTCGTCGCGAAAGGCATCGCTGGTCGATCGCACGCCGTCCGCCAGTAGGGCCACGTCGGGGAGCAGCCGAACGAAGAGGTCATAGGTCTGGGCCCAGCGCCGGATCAGCGGCTCGACCCCAAACGGGTCGGCGCCATCGGTCACTCGCAGGTAGTAGGCGAAGTTGTCGACCACGGACCGATCGGTGACCAGCACCTCGGCCCGCCCGCGAAGCTCGAGCTCCTGCTGGACCTGCGCCATCAGCACCCACAGCTGTGCCTCGGGGGTGGCGCCCTCGTTCAGCCCCAGGGGGTTGAAGCGGACCACTTCGCGCCCGACCTCGACGCTGCGACCAGCCCGGCCGATGGTGCTGGCGAAGGCGTGCACCGCGTTCGACTTGCGGACCGAGTGCGAGCCGATGAAGGCGATCTTGGCGGGACGGGTCCACGGCATCAGTGCCGATAGCGTAGCGCCGCGTGGTCAGCCGCAGGGGCCGGTATCCACCCCGCCGGTGCTCCCCAGTCCGGGACCGATGCTGGTTGCCACCGAGGGGGCCGAGATCGCGTAGCCCACGTCGGCGGCGGCACGCGACTCGCCGAAGACAACGCCGCCGGCCACGCCCGGCGCCACCACCAGCGGACCGCCCGAGTTGCCGCGGTCCACGTCTGCCCGGATCTCGACCACGGAGTGGGGCACCTGCCCCTCGCCGTAGATGTTCGGTCCGACGATCTCGTGCGTGGCGGTCACCGCGGCCGCGGAGACGCGCAGGCCGCCCCCGCCCGGGAAGCCCAGCACCACGCCGGCCTGGCCGCGCGACGGCAGCTGGGCGGCCAGCTGGAGGGCCGGGGCGGCAACGTCGGGGACGTGGAGCAGCGCCAGGTCGGCATCCGGGTCGAAGAGGACCACGGTGGCCGGGTGGGTGGCGCCGTCCAGCACGACACTGGTGGCATCAGTGCCGGCGACCACGTGGGCGTTGGTCACAGCGTGGCTGGGGCCCACGAAGAAGCCGGAGCCGACCTGCTGCCAGTAGCCGCAGCCTGAGCCCACCACCTGGACCGTGCTCGGGATGGCGGTGGCGGCCAGCGCCTGGGCATCGGCATCGGCAGGCAGCTCGACCGGCTCGGCGGGCGCCGGCTCGAGCCCGGAGAACAGCAACGGCAGGTCGGTGCCGCTGAGCAGGCCGAGCAGCCGTCCCGCAACGGCCGCGGGGGGCGGAAGGCGATCCTCAATGGCATCGATCGCCACCGAGTCGCGCGCCAGCGCCATGAAGCGCGGCGAGACGCCGGCGGTCAGCAGGCCGCCCAAGAGCCACACCAGGAGCACGATGTGCGCCACCCCGACCGCGGCGCCGCCGGCCGCGTCTAACGGTCGGAACCAGGTCAGGCGCAGGCTCCGGCTGAGCAGGCTTCCCAGCGCCGCGCCGGTGGCCTCACCCCCGATGACCAGCCCGGCGAGCCCCAGGACGGTGACCACCGCGCGCATCGGCTGCTCGATGTCGGCCAGCTGCTGGCGCAGCACGGTCGCCAGCAGCACCGCCAGCGCGAAGCCGGCGATGCCGCCGATGAGGCCGAGGATCGGCCCCAGGAATCCGGCCCGCCAGCCGGCGAACGCGCCGAACAGGAGCAGGGCCACGATCAGGAGATCGAGGAGGTTCAACCCCCACAGCCTAGGCGGAAGGGCCGGACGCTGCTCCGCGGCGGAAGGCGAGCGCGGCGCCGAAGGCGACCATTGCCACCGCGCCGATCGCGATCAGGACCTGGAGCGGCGGGCCGCCGTCGGCGGGCTCCGTCTCCGGCATCCAGGCGTTCGGCGGCCGCAGGGTGGCGAGCTCGGCCGACCAGAGCTGGGTGGCCGAGCAGGCATTGTCGGACAGGCGCCCGTCGACCGTCCCGGCGGCCACCAGGTAGCGCCGGCCGAGCTCGAAGGTGCGATCCACGGTGGTGAAGGAATTCGGATCGGGCGTGCCGCCGCCATGGACGATCGCAACCGCCGCCAGCGGCAGGCCCTTCCACTGCTCCTGGACGGCGAAGGTCGCGTCGCGGTCGCCGTTGGCCAGGCGGGTGACGGTCCCGACGAAGACGACGTCGGCCATGGCCAGGTGCTCGGGCGGGTCGGGTGGCGCCATGCACGAGGCGGCCGCCGGGGAGGCGACCGCCGCCAGCAGCAACGCCGCCAGCAGCGCCAGGCCGCGCCTCATCTCGGCCCGCCGAGGAGAAGGCGCCGGCGCGCATCCAGCCCGAACCCCGCCGGCCGGGCGGCGGACTGGGCCGGTGGTGAGCGCGAGGTCGGAAGGTGCGAGGCGGATGGGCATCGGTCCGGGTGTAGTATCGGCACCTTCCCAGACGTCAAACCGAGAGAAGAGTTCCAGGAGGCTGTGCGTTCAGATGCCGCGGATCATTCGGGCCGCCCTGCTCCAGGCGGAATGGACCGGCGACAAGGACTCCATGATCGAAAAGCACGAGAAGTACGCCCGTGAGGCCGCCAAGCAGGGCGCCAAGGTGATGTGCTTCCAGGAGCTCTTCTACGGTCCCTACTTCTGCCAGGTCCAGGACCCGCAGTACTTCAGCTACACCGAGCACATCCCCGACGGGCCGACCACCAGGCGCATGCAGGAGCTGGCCAGGGAGACCGGCATGGTGCTCATCGTGCCGATGTACGAAGAGGACGAGGAGACCACCGGGATCTACTACAACACCGCCGCCGTGATCGACGCGGACGGGACCTACCTGGGCAAGTACCGCAAGACGCACATCCCGCACGTCAAGGGCTTCTGGGAGAAGTTCTACTTCCGGCCCGGCAACACCGGCTACCCGGTCTTCGACACCGCGGTCGGCAAGGTGGGCGTCTACATCTGCTACGACCGCCACTTCCCGGAGGGCGCACGGGCGCTGGGCCTCAACGGCGCGGAGCTGGTCTTCATTCCGTCGGCCACCTCCCGCGGCCTGTCCGAGTACCTGTGGCGGGTGGAGCAGGTGAGCCACGCGCTGGCCAACGGCTACTACGTCGGCACCATCAACCGGGTGGGCATCGAGCCGCTGGGCGACGACGACTTCTACGGTCAGTCCTACTTCGTGGACCCGCGCGGCCAGTTCGTGGGCGACGTGGGCGACGCGCACCAGGAGGAGCTGCTGGTCCGCGACCTGGACATGGACAAGATCACCGAGGTCCGGCAGCTGTGGCAGTTCTACCGCGATCGGCGGCCGGATGCCTATGGGGATCTCGTCAGGCCGTAGTGCCCGAGCCGACCACGACCACCGAGTGGTTCGGCGCCGCGGGCGACGAGGCGGTGGAGCTCGTCGATCCGGACCCGTCCTGGCCGTCGCGCTTCGAGGCCATCCGCACGCGATTGGCCCGGGCCCTGGGTGCCAGCGCTCTTCGGATCGACCACATCGGCTCCACGGCCGTGCCCGCCATTCCGGCAAAGCCGGTGATCGACGTGCAGGTCAGCGTGCCGAGCCTGGATGCCGAGGGCGCATACGTGCCCCAGATCGAGTCCCTGGGATGGCTGCTGCGGGCGCGCGAGCCGGAGCACCGCTTCTTCAGGCCGCCGGCCGGCGAGCCGCGAACGGTGCACATCCACGTCTGCCAGGGCGGGAGCGCGTGGGAGCGCGCCCACCTCCTCTTTCGCGACTACCTGCGAGCCCACCCCCGGTCAGCGGCGTCCTACGCCCGCCTGAAGGAGCGGCTGGCGGCGGAGGTCGGGCATGACCGACCGGCCTACACGCGGTCCAAGGACCCGTTCATCGCCGCGACGCTGAAGCGTGCCGAGGCCTGGGCCCGCGGCATGGGCTGGCAACCCTGACGGGCGGTGTAGAGTCGGGTCGTACCGCGCCGCTGGTGGCGCGGCGGGCGGCAGCCGGCGGAGGTGGGCAGGCTTCATGGACTTCGGGTTCACCCTGAAACCGGAGAGCGAGATCGAGCGCACGCTGGAGCTGACGCGGCGCGCGGAGGCGAGCGGCTTCAGCTACGGGTGGCTCTTCGACAGCCACGTGCTCTGGCGCGAGCCGTACGTGCTCCTGACCCTGATGGCCCGGGCGACCGATGGCATGCGCCTCGGCACCTGCGTGACCAACCCGGCCACCCGGGAGCCATCGGTCACGGCGTCCGCGCTGGCGGTGCTGAACGAGCTGAGCGCCGGGCGGATGGACCTGGGCATCGGCCGCGGCGACAGCGCCCGCAGGGTCCTCGGCAAGCCGCCGACCACCATGAAGACGCTGGAGGAGGCGATCAACGTCATCCGCTCGCTGGTGGAGGGGCGAACCGTCACCTTCGAGGGCCAGGAGCTGAACCTGCCATGGACCGGCCGCTGGAACCTGCCGGTATGGGTCGCCGGCTACGGCCCCATGGCGCTGGCCATGACCGGACGGGTGGCGGACGGGCTGATCCTGCAGCTGGCGGACCCGGACCTCATCCGCTGGTTCGTCGGCCAGCTGCGCGAGGCGGAGGCGGCTGCCGGCCGGGCTCCGGGCAGCGTCCGGGTCCAGGCCGCTGCTCCGGCGCATGTCGGGCCGCGCGAGCTCGGGCGGGAGCGGACCCGGTGGTTCCCGGCGCTGGTCAGCAACCACGTCGTGGACCTCGTCAACCGCTACCCGCGGGAGCAGCTGCCCGAGGCGCTGACCGGCTACATCACCGACCGCACCGGCTACGACTACCTGCACCATGCCGAGGTGGGCTCCACCAACGCGGCGTTCGTCGGCGACGAGGTGACCGACCGCTTCTGCGTCCTGGGCGAGGCCGCCGACCACCGCGGCAAGCTGCAGGAGCTGGCCGATGCCGGGGTGGACCAGTTCAACATCTACCTGATGAACGGCGACGAGGAGGACCAGCTGGAGGCCTACGGCCGCGACGTCATCCCGATGATGGCGGGGGTGCGCTCGGGCTAGCCCAGCCGTGCCGGAGGGCGGGCAGGCGGTACCATCGCTTCCGCTCCAGCGCCTCATCGAACCCGCGTCGACCCGCTGCGACGGAGGAACCAATGCGCACCCTCATCAAGAACGGCACGATCGTCAACGCAGACGCCACCACCCGCGCTGACGTGCTGGTCGACGGCGAGACGATCGCCATGATCGGGACCGACCTGGACGCGTCGGCGGACCGCACCCTGGACGCCGGCGACAAGTGGGTCATCCCGGGGGCGATCGACGTGCACACCCACATGGAGCTGCCGTTCGGCGGCACGTTCGCCAAGGACACGTTCGAGACCGGCACCCGGGCGGCGGCCTTCGGCGGGACGACGACCATCATCGACTTCGCGGTCCAGCCCCGCGGCGGCTCCCTGCGCCAGGGGCTGGACGCCTGGCACCAGAAGGCCGATGGCAACGCCTGCATCGACTACGGCTTCCACATGATCATCAGCGACGTCCGCGACGACGTCCTGTCCGAGATGGACACCCTGGTCGACGAGGGGGTGACCAGCTTCAAGCTGTTCACCGCCTACCCGGGCGTCTTCCTGAGCGACGACGGCGCCATCTTCCGCGCCATGCAGCAGACCGCCGGCAACGGCGGGCTGATCATGATGCACGCGGAGAACGGCCTGGCCATCGACGTGGTCGCCGGCCAGAACTTCGCGGCCGGCAACACGGATCCCTACTACCACGGGACCAGCCGCTCGCCGGTGATGGAGGGCGAGGCCACCAACCGGGTCATCCGCCTGGCCGAGGTGGCGGGCGCCCCGGTCTACATCGTCCACCTCTCGGCCCGGGAGGCGCTGAACGAGGTGCGCCGGGCGCGGGACGATGGCCTGCCGGCCTTCGCCGAGACCTGTCCCCAGTACCTCTTCCTGTCCCTGGAGGACCTGGGCCACGGCTTCGAGGGCAGCAAGTTCGTCTGCTCGCCGCCGCTCCGCCCGGCCGACCACCAGGAGGACCTGTGGCTGGGCCTGCTCAAGGACGACCTCCAGGTGGTCTCGACCGATCACTGCCCCTTCGACTTCCACGGCCAGAAGGACCTGGGGACCGGCGACTTCCGCAAGATCCCCAACGGCCTGCCCGGCGTCGAGAACCGGGTCGACCTGCTCCACCACGGCGGCGTGGCCACCGGCCGGCTGACGCCGAACCGATGGGTGGAGGTCATCTCCAGCGCGCCGGCCCGGATGTTCGGCCTGCCCCAGAAGGGCGCCGTGCAGGTGGGCCTGGACGCCGACCTGGTGGTCTACGACCCGGCGCGCCGGCACACGATCAGCGCCGCCACCCACCACATGAACGTGGACTACAGCTGCTACGAGGGCTGGGAGGTGACCGGCGGGGCGGACGTGGTCCTGTCCCGCGGCCGGATCGTGGTCGACGGCGACGAGTGGATGGGTGAGCGCGGCGGCGGCCGTTTCCTGAAGCGGCTTCGGAGCCCGTTCCTGAAGTAGGCGCCCGCGCCAGGCGACCTCCCGGCCGGCGTCCGGTATGCTCGTGCTGCCGCGCGCCCGCGCCCGGCGACCACCCGCACCTGAGGTCCAGATCCCCCGTGAACCGTTCCCGCGCCGCCCTGGCGGCGATGCTCCTGGCACTCCTGACCGCGGCCTGCTCCAGCAACGGCTCGCCCTCAGCCGGCGACGCATCGAGCCAGGACCAGCCCACCCTGTCTCCCGGCACCGCCCCCAGCCTGGCGCCGAGCGCCGCCGCCAGCGGAGGCGCCCTGCCGTCCCTGCCCTCCGGGGCGGCGGACCTGGAGGCCCTGATCCCTGACCAGATCGGCGGCATCGAGCTCCAGAAGACCTCGATGCAGGGCGCCGATTTCATCAACTCGGCCAGCGGGGACCCGGGCACGGAGCGCTTCCTGGAGGACCTGGACGTTGACCCCGAGGACATCGCGGTGGCCCTGGGCTTCGGCGGCACCGACGCCACCAGCGGGGTGGGCATCTTCGTCTTCCGGGCGGCGGGCGCCGAGACCGATCGCCTGCTCGAGGTGTTCAAGGCCTCGAGCGATGTCGAGCGCACCAGCCCGCTCGCATGGGAGGCGGCCACCGTGGCCGGCAAGGACGTGGAGCGGACGGTCGACCCCGAGGCGGGTGACCAGGTGATCTACCTGTATGCCCGGGGCGACATCCTCTTCCTGGTCAGCGCTTCGACCGAGGAGGACGCCGAGGAGGCGATCGGGGCCCTTCCCTGACCCAGATCTAGTCCCGGCCCTGCTCAGCCAGCCGGGTTTCGCCGGTCACTTCCGGGCTCGCCGCCGTGCGCGCCGGCGTGGGCGTGCCCCGGCGGCGGGTCCACTGCCGGGCCCAGGGCGGCGCGCGGCTGATGGCGGTGCAGCCGCCGGCCCAGCAGGCCGTGGACCGGGCTCGCGGCGAAGGCCACCACAAAGAGGGCCGTGGCCGCCAGCACGATGGTCGCGCCCGAGGCCGTTCCCAGGTGGAAGGAGAGGTAGTAGCCCACCACCCCGACCGTGGCGCCCAGGAGCGATCCCAGCACGATCATGGGCACGAAGCGGTCAACCAGGAGCCGGGCGGTGGCGGCCGGGGTCACCAGCATGGCCAGCACCAGGATGATGCCCACCGCCTGGATGCTGACCACGATCGTGACGGTCAGCAGCACCAGCAGCAGGGCGTCCAGGACGAAGACCGGGTAGCCCAGGGCGGTGGCCAGGGTGCGGTCGAAGGAGACCAGCACCAGCTCCTTGTGAAGCGCGGCCAGCACGACCAAGATGGCCAGGCCCACCAGTCCGCTGACGGTGATGTCGGCGACCGACACCGCCTGCAGGTTGCCGATCAGGAATGACGTCAGGTCACCCTGGTAGGTGCTCTGGGTGCTGATCAGCACCACGCCCAGTGCGAAGGCGGCGGCGAAGAAGATGCCGATGGCGGCGTCCTCGCGGATCCGCCCGCGTCGGCTGACCACGGCGATGGCCAGCGCGGTGACCAGCCCGGCGGCCAATGCGCCGACGATGATGCTGGCACCGGCCAGGTAGGCCAGCACGATCCCGGGGAAGACCGCATGGCTGATCGCATCGCCGATGAAGGCCAGGCGCCGGACGATGACGTAGGCGCCGATCGCCCCGCAGGTGGCGCCCATGACCAGCACCTCGGCCAGCGCGCGCAGCACGAAGTCGTAGCCCAGCGGTTCGGTCAGCCAGCCGATCATCGGTCCCTCATCCCGGCCGCCGGTCGACCAGGTCGTGGTGGCCGCCCCCGTGGACATGGGTGTGGTCGCCGGCATGGACGATCAGCAGCTCGCCGCCGAAGGTGGCATGCAGCACCTCCGGGGTGAACGTCTCGGCCGGGGGCCCAAAGGCGACCACGCGGCGATTGACGAAGCACAGCTGGTCGGACACCTCGGCCGCGGACTCGAGGTCGTGGGTCGCCTGCACGATCGTGGTTCCGGCGTCGCGCAGCTCCTTCAGCAGGCTGACCACCAGCTGCTCGGTGGTCTGGTCCACGCCGGTCAGCGGCTCATCCAGCAGCAGGACCGATGCCTCCTGGACGAGGGCGCGCGCCAGGAAGACGCGCTGCTGCTGGCCGCCCGAGAGGGCGCTGATCTGCTCCTGGCCCAGGCCGGCCATGGCCACCCGCTCCAGCGCCGACCGGACCGCCGCCCGATCGGCCTGCCCCGGCAGGCGCAGCCAGCCGAGGCGCGGAAAGCGCCCCATGGTGACGACCTGCTCGGCGGTGATCGGAAAGCTCCAGTCGACGGCCTCGCGCTGCGGGACGTACGCCAGCCGATGGCGCTGGGCGGCCACCGGCCGGCCGTCCAGCAGGACGCTGCCGCTGACGACCGGGGTGAGCCCCAGCATCGCGCGCAGGAGCGTGCTCTTGCCGGAGCCGTTGGGGCCGATGACCCCGACGATCGAGCCGGGACCAATGGAGAGGTCAACCTCACGCAGGACCAGGCCGTTGCCATAGCCGGCGCCGACCCCGCGCAGCTCGAGCCCCTGTCCCGTCTCGCTCACCGCCTCATGATACGCAGTCTCGCTGTGCTAGCCTTGAGACGTGGACACCTCCGCCCTGGGCGCCGCCGACCGGCTGACCGCCGCCGGAGAGCGGGTGACCCACCAACGCCTGCTGGTCGCGGATGCCCTGGCCGGCAGCAGCCGCCAGCTCACGGCCGATGAGCTCTACCGCGACCTGCGCCGGCGCGAGCCGACCATCGGTCGGGCCACCGTCTTTCGCACGCTGGAGACGCTGGTCGAGGCGGGCGTGGCGCGGCGCCTGGAGCTGGAGGGGCACGTGTATGCCTACGTGGCCTGCCTCCCGCAGCACCATCACCATCTCGCCTGCACGCGCTGCGGCCGGGTGGAGGAGATCGACGAGGCATACGTGCGGCCGATGGCCAACCGCGTGGCGAGCGAGACCGGCTTCCTGATCGACGACGCCCGCCTGGACTTCTACGGCCGCTGCGCCGCCTGCCGGGCCGAGGAGACCCGCGCCTGAGGCTGCGCCCTGGTTGACACGATCTGATACCGTGTCTCACCATGAGACGCCATCTCATCTCGATGCTGGTCGCCACGCTGGTCCTGGCCGGATGCCGCGCCGCCTCGCCGGAGCCGGGCGACGGGCTGCTGCGGGTCGTCGCCACCACCACCCAGGTCGGTGAGGCGGCGCGCGCGGTCGGCGGCGACGAGATCGAGCTGACGGTCCTCCTGCCGCCCGGCGTCGAGGCGCACGATTTCGAGATCACGCCGCCCGCCGCGGCCGCGATCGAGCGGGCCGACGTCGTGCTCCAGAGCGGCGCCGGCCTGGAGGCCTGGCTTGCCGACGCGCTGGCCACCATCGGCGGGGCCGAACGGGTGCGGGACATGAGCACCGGCATCCAGCTCCGCGCGCCCGCCGGCCCGGGCGAGGGAGGCGGAGAGGCCGACCCTCACTACTGGCTCTCGGCGCCGAATGCCATCCGCCTGGTCGAGAACGTCCGCGACGCGCTCAGCGCGGAGCGCCCCGCCCAGGCCGACGCGATCGCCGCCCGCGCGGCCGCCTACGTCCAGCGGCTCGAGCAGGCGGACGAGGAGATTCGCGCGCTGATGGCGGAGATCCCGGCCGAGCGTCGCGGCATCGTCACCAACCACGACGCGCTCGGCTACTTCCTGGAGGAGTACGGGCTGCGCTTCGTCGGGTCCATCTTTCCCAGCCTGGACGTGTCGGCCGAACCGGATCCCGGCCAGCTCGCCCAGCTGGTGGAGACGATTCGGGCCGAGGGCGTCACCGCCATCTTCAGCGAGTCATCGGTCAACCCCCAGCTGGCGCAGGCGCTGGCTGACGAATCCGGCGCGCGGGTGGTGGACGATCCGCTGTACACCGATTCGCTCGGCCCGCCCGGCTCGGGGGCGGACACGCTGGACGGCATGCTGCTCCACGACGCCCGGGTCATCCACGACGGGCTGGCCGCCCCCCATTAGAGTGCGGGGGTGACCGGCGCGCCAACACCCGCAGCCATCTTTGTGAACGAGGGGGCGGGGTCGGCGACGTCCCGCGCGGTGCGCACCGCGGTGGGGCTCGTTCGGCGCGCCCTGGACGCGGACCTGCATGTCACCGCCACTCGCGACCCGCTGGAGCTGGCCGCCTGGATGACGGAGCGGCTGGCGGGATACGCCACCGTGGTGATCGCGGGGGGCGACGGGTCGCTGGGCGTGGCCTTCAACGCGGTTGCGGAGCGCGACGTGACCCTGGGCTACCTGCCGGCCGGGTTCGGCAACGCGACCGCCCACCTGCTGCACCTGCCCCGCGACCCCGCCGGTCGGGCAGCCGTGGTGGCCGTCGGCCGCGCGCGGCCGGTCGACCTGGTGGAGGCCAATGGCCGCCTGGCGCTCTTCGCCGGCGCCGGCTGGGATGCCG
>JBOGSY010000003.1:0-26837 GCA_050691915.1 Candidatus Limnocylindria bacterium
TTTCTGCTGGTCGCGGTCATGGGCGCCGCGCTGGCCTGGGCGGTGCTGCTGGTGGCCCGCCGGGGATGGTCGTGGAGCACGGTGGCCCGGGTCCGCGCGGCCGATGTCTCCCGCGCCGCCAGCGTGTTCGCCGCCGCCCTGCTGGTGGTGGCGCTGGTGATCGCCGCGCCCCACCTGGCCGGCGGCATCTATCTGGTCGACCATCCTGACCGGCCACCCTCGGACGACCCGGACGTGGTGGTGCTGCTCCTGGACGGCTACCCGCGCAGCGACACGCTGGCCGAAATCTACGGGTACGACAACCGCGCCTTCGAGTCGGGGCTGGAAAGGCTGGGGTTCCAGGTTTCGCGTGGCAGCCTGGCGAACTACCCCCATACCTGGCTCACCCTGACCAGCATGATGGAGGGTGGCTACCTGGACGAGGCTCCCGAGCTGGTGCCACCGCCGGACGACCCCGCGGAGCAGTACCGCCGGCTCATGCGCAGCCTGAACCAGAGCCGCATGCCGGACCTGCTCCGCCAGCGGGGCTACGAGGTCGCGGTCATTCCGTCACCGTTCCGCAGCGTGGCCCTCCAGACCGCGGACCGCTACCTGGACGGCGGGCAGCTCTCCGTCTTCGAGTACTCGCTGATCACCTACAGCCAGCTCTCAGGCGTGGTCACCGGGCTGCTCCCCGACTTCCTGATGGCGCAGCAGCGCGATCGGTTCCACGCGACCCTGGCGGAGGTGGTCCGTCTTGCGGGCGACGATCGTTCGGGACCCATCTTCCTGTTCGCTCACCTGTTCAGCCCGCCCCACGCGCCGCTGGTCTATGGCAGGAACGGCGAGCACCTGCCGCTGCCCGGGTGCGTCCCGCGCCGCTGCGCGCTGTGGGAGTTTCCCGACGATGCCTGGGACGGCCTGGGGGACCAGATCCACTACGCCAACGGCCAGATCCTGCGGGCGGTGGGCGACGTGGTGGAGCGCTCGCCGGATGCGACCATCATCCTCATGTCGGACCATGGCAGCCGTCGCGACCCCGCCGACCTGGACGAGTACTTCCACACCTTCTTTGCGGCCCGCACCAGCCGAACTCCGCCCTACCCCGCGGACATCTCCCCGGTGAACGTGCTGCGCCTGCTGGCGGGCGAAGAGGCGCTCCCGTACCGGGGCTGGATGTTCGCCGACGAGCTTGAGCCGCTGGTCCTCCGTCCCTTCTCGCCGGCCCCATGACCACCGCGGTGCTGGGTGCCGGCGCCCTGGGCCTCACCGCCGCCTACCGGCTGGCGCAGCGCGGCGAGGACGTGGTCGTCCTGGAGCGGGAGCCGATGGCCGGCGGCCTGGCCGCCGGATTCGAGCTGGAGCCCGGGCTGTGGCTGGAGAAGTTCTACCACCACCTCTTCCGCGGCGACCGCCACGCGATCGCCCTCATCACCGAGCTGGGCCTTGGCGACGACCTGGTCTGGCGCCGGCCGCAGACCGTCACCCTGCGCGACGGCCGCGTCCACCAGCTGGACTCGCCCGCCTCCCTGCTGCGCTTCGGCCCGCTGCCCGTGGTCGACCGGCTGCGGATGGGGGCCGCGCTCGCCTACCTGCGCCTGCTGCCGAATCCCGAGCGGCTGGAGGGCCAGACCGCGTCCGTCTGGATCAGGTCCAAGATGGGCCGTCGCGCGCACGAGGTCGTCTGGGGACCGCTGCTGCGCGGCAAGTTCGGCACGCTGGCCGACCAGATCGCCATGCCCTGGTTCTGGGCGCGCGTCCACGACCGCACCGCCGAGCTGGGCTACCTGCGCGGTGGCTTCCAGCGCCTCTACGACCGGCTGGCCGAGCGCATTCGCGCTCTGAGCGGCGAGGTGCGCCTGGGTACCGAGGTCACCGGCGTCCGAACCGATCCGGGCGGCGGCCTCGTGGTGAGCATGGCCGGAGGTGCCGAGCTGCACGCCGACCGGGTGGTCAGCACCCTGGCCGTCCGGCTCACCTGCCGGCTGGCGTCGGAGATGCCGGACGACTACCGGGCCAGGCACGAGTGGGGCCAGGCCTACGGCGCCCACTGCCTGGTCCTGTCCCTGGACCGGCCGCTGACCGGGTCGTACTGGATGAACGTCAACGATCCCGGCTTCGGGTTCATGGCCCTGGTGGAGCACACCAACTACATGGACCCCGCCGATTACGGCGGACGCCACCTCGTCTACCTGGGCAACTACCGGCCCATGGACGACCCGCTCATGCAGGCCTCGACCAATGAGGTGGTCGAGCGATTCGCCGCGCACCTGGCCCGCATCAACCCTGCCTTCGAGTCGTCGTGGGTGACCGATGCTTGGTCGTTCGCCGCGCCGTTCGCTCAGCCCATCGTGACCGCGGACTACCGCGCACACATCCCGCCGTTCGCTACTCCGGTGCCGGGGCTGTGGGTGGCCTCTATGTTCCAGGTCTATCCCCACGACCGAGGGCAGAACTACTCGATCGACCTGGCGGAGCGGCTCGTCGCACGGGTAGCGGGTGGCTCCGCCGGTGCGCCGACCATCAGGTAGGTCACGTCGTACAGGAAGAACCGTGGCAGGGCGAGGCTCACGGTGGTGGCCGAGGTCAACCAGCCCCACCGGCCATCTGCCAGCCGGAGGCTGACCACGATCCCGATCCCCACCGCCGCGACGTACCCCGGCGGCCATGCGATGAGCAGCGGTGCTCCACCGGCGGTCGTGACGTAGTTCGACAGGTCGTACAGTAGCATGGGCGCCACCAGGATCGCAGTCGCCACGATGGTGATTCCGGCGCGCTCCCATTGGCGCCTGCCCAGATACGTCAAGACAAACAGGATGGGGACGGCCTTCAGCGAGGCTGCCACAGCAATCCAGGCCGGTCCGCTTCGCCGCTCCACGCCGAGCACAAGCACGGCGATCAGCAGCGGATGAACATTGCCGGTGGCAGAGATACCAATGAGGATGGGCAGGAAGAATGCGACCGCCACCCACGCACCGCGGCGCCAAAGAGGGAGGATGGCGAGGGCGCTGGCGCCCAGGAGAACCGCCGACCAGGCGATCCCGACCAGCGCCCGAGGCAGGTAAGTTAGCGGCACCCACAGCCACGCAAACCACGGCGAGTAGCGGTAGACCTCTGAGGCCTCGACGTTAGCGACCGGCGGAAACAGCTGCTGTCCGTCGCGCAGGCGCATGGCCGCCTCCCAGTACGCACCGGCGTCCTTCAGGTGCCAATCCGTTACGGCCCAAAAGACGTGGTTGATACCGATGGCGATGATCACCGCCAGGGCGATGGTGCGAGCCAGGCGGATGGGCCACCTCATGCGTAAACCCCAACGGTGATCATGGGGCTAGAGGATGCATCATTGCCGTATGCACGTCACCCTACGTTAGGGTCATGCTTGCCGAGTGAGCTGGCCGCTGTATCCAGTCCTGTTCTCTCTCAGTTGGGTAATGGCATCGATCGTGGACGCCGGTGTCCGCCTCGAGGCCACCTTCCGCGTGCTCATCCTGGCGCGCCGCCCTGGCGGCAGCCACTCTCGGGGTCGGCTTGCTGGTACTGCGTAATCCCGATCGGGCGGGAATCACTGCCGCCGTTTTCATGGTTCTGGTCTTCAGCCGTGACTTCAGCCGACTGGGGCTCGCCGTGGTCGGCATCGCGGCGATCGTCATGACCGTGATCCTGCTTCGGCGGATGCTCAAGCGACCGATTCATGGGAGTCAGGTCACCGGAGCACTCAACCTCGTGAGCCTCGTCCTGCTTGATCACGGTGGCTGTGCAGGGTGTGGCCAACGGTTCCCTGCCAGCGCTGATTGGCGACCTCACGGACACTCCACCGGAGCGTTCTGCCGCTCGGGTTGGCGAGCTCCCCGACATCTACCTGATCCTCCTCGATGGCTACCCGCGCGCGGACACGGTTCGTGACGTTCTGGACAGCGACAACAGCGAGTTTCTGGCGGCCCTCGAGTCACGCGGGTTCACGGTCGACCCCGCCGCGCACTCAGGCTATATGTACACAGACCTCGCGGTCAGCTCGATGCTGCACGGCCGACACCTCGTTGACATCCCCCAGCTTGCCGATGTCATCAACGGCGCGCAGCTCCCGGCCCGCGGCCGGCAGGTGCTCAACGAGGCCCCGCTTCTCGCGGCCCTGGCGGAGAGCGGATACACGCTCATGGCGAACGCGCAGGCATGGGATGAACCGGCCCTGCGCAGGGTCCATTGCCTGGTGGAAGGCCACGGAACGAACGAATTCGAACGCCACTTCTTCCTGCAGAGCCTCCCGGGCGCCATCTGGTATGCGGTCGATCCAGGGATCCGACAGGACCTGATGGAGCCGTGGGTACACGATGCGTTCGCATTCGTCGAGCTGGCGGCATCGGCGGACGTCGATGGCCCGCGCTTTGCCTTCGTCCACGTCCCATCGCCACACTTTCCGATCGTGTTCATAGCCGACGGAGGTCGCGCTGACTCGCGGTTCAACGCTGATCATCCTGGCCAGGTCCGTGCCTCGATGGAGGAGAACAAGGAGGCGTGTCTCGGCCAACTCGATTACGTAAACGATCGGCTGCTGGAGGCGCTCGACGGCAGCGCAATCGCTGAGGGCGCGATGGACGTGGTGATGTCCGACCATGGGCCCGAGTTTGGATTGGACTGGACGATGGGCGCGAATACCGACCTAGAGACCCGGTTCGCCACGATGTTTGCCATCCGTGGTCCGGGAGAGGTCTATGAGCAGGGGCAGGCCGTGACGGGCGTATTGATCCGACTGCTCAACTGGCTCGATGTCACCTCTTTGCCAGAGCCGGAAGATCGGTTCTTCGTCAGCGATCAGTGGCCGAAGTACCGCACATTGATGGAAACGGATAATCCTTGGCCGGCTCAGACCGCCGCTACGGATCGACCACTTCGGTGAGCGCCAGGTCGTATGCGCCTACCCCGCCGCTGATCACGGTGGTGAAGAAGCGGTCTGCGACTGGCTGCCCAAGATGGGCACCGGCGTATGTCTCCAGCAGCACGCGGAGCAGATTGACCGGCGTGACCGACTCCAGGAGTCGTGGGTGCTGCGGCGTGTGGGCTGCGAACAGGTTGTGGAGCATCGCCTCGGTATGCACCGGTGAGTCGCCGTTGTACCCGTGATCCGACATGATCACGATGACCGGAGGCCGCGCACTCGCGGCCTGAATCGCTTCCACGGTTTCGATCATGCGCGCATTCAGGTAGCTGAGGCTTGCGGCATAGGCCAACGTGTACCCCTCGTCGGACAGACCGAATTCAGAAGCGCGGCCGGCAAGGTACTGCCGTGAGCTATACCGAGTCGGTTCCCCGTCACGGCCGAACGCGATCGGCAGATGCGGCGCCGGGACATGGACGAACGTGAAGGTTGGTCTGCTCCGTGTCTCGGCGGCGACCGAGGCAGCGTCGTCCAGCACCCCGCTGATCCGGGCTCGCAGACTATCGAAGAACAGATCCGCCGGAATGGGAGGCACGTCCGGGAGCCACGTTCGCCTGAGCAGCGCCATCTCGAAATCGTTGAGCTCCGGTCGGTCGAGGTAGCGGTCAGCGCCGGGTCGTATCGAAACCTGTTCCCAGCCCGGGGCTGTGGCGACCAGCTCGTAGCCGGCATCCCGCAGCGCGGTCACGGCAGGTCCGCTTCGCATCTCCATATGTAGGTGTCCGCGCAGGTCGAGCTCGGATACAACGTGGGAGTCTGCCACCGGGATGTAGTCCATCGACAGCATGGCGGTCAGCGTGAGGGCGGTGTAGGTGTAGTTGGTGCGACTCGCTTCATCGACGTCGAAACCGCGAAATTCCAGCTCGGTCAGGAACGCCGAATTGTCGATGCCGAATTGCCGCTGGAGTTCATCCGCTCGTGAGTAGCCGTCGAGAAGAAACAGGTATATGTCCGGCTGCGCGTCGCTGCCGGCGGGTGGTATTGCGGCGGCGCGCCCTCCAGGTGCCTGCAACCAGCCCGATACCGATCCGGCGCCTTGGAGCAGCACCACCACCAGCAAGGCGACACTGAAGACATTCAGTCCTGCGGTAGCTGATCGGGTGATCGGAGGGCCAAGGTGCCCACGTCGGAATTGGTCGACCCCCACAACGATCGCGGCCAGCGGGAGGAACATGGCCGCGCCAATGACCACCACTGCGCCTGCTGCCCCCCACGCGGCACGGGCCGCGGTCAGAACGTCGATGACCGGGTCATGGCTTGCCACCAACAGCAGCAGGGCCGTGGCAAACAATGCGGCAACGGCCTGGTTCCGTAGGACCAGCCACAGCAGCGCCAGGACGGCGAGCGCGGCGAGGGTCGCAACGAGGAGAGGCCGCGCAAACGAGGCTGGACCCAGGCCGTTCGAGACGGCAGCCTGGATCACAAACGCCGCTGCTAGAACCACGGGATGAAAGGCAGGGATGCGCGAAGACGGGCTTGCGGCCCGCTGCTCGGGGTTGGTCACTCGGTGCACCCAGGGTGCAGCGCTACTCCTCGGACGCCGTCCCGTTGACGGTGGTGTCCGGTTGACCACGACCGCGACGCAGGCGGCTCACAGCAGATCGCAGCGCACTCCGGAAGAAGAACGGAACCGATACCACTGCGGCGATCAGTGCTTGGATCAGGAGGCTGCCCGCTCCAGGGTCGATATAGGCGAGAAACAAAGTCCACGTCCTCAGTCATGTTCCAGGGCGCCGATGCTACGCCCTACCGCAACCGCTAGGACACGGTACGTATGGGGGATGCTTGGCGGCCAGCACAGGGATATGGTGCAGGTGGCCCTCTCACCGACGCGATATGCACGCACACTTGGAGCCATGCCACTCATGCTGACGCTGGCCATACACCGCGCGGCCCTCGCTATTGCGCTTGGCAGCTGCGCGCTGATCGCCTTCGGGAATGTGTTCGTTGTTTCTATCCAATGGCCGTTCGACGATACCTTCGCCTACTTGGGCGCCGCGGAGCGCCTCCTGGCAGGCGAGTCGCCATACACATCAGTCGCTCCCACATCCGAGCTCTATCGATACTCGCCGTGGTTCGCCGCCGCGTGGATACCGATGACGCTCCTCCCGGACGCCGCGGTAGAAGTGATCTGGCTAGGGATCCTCGCGCTGTCCTTCGTCGCCGCCCTGTGGCCGTACCGCCGGGGTTTGGGTGCCGTATGCCTTGGGCTGTTGCTCGGCGGGCTGCTGTACCGCACGTTGGGCTGGGGGAACGTGCAGCCCCTGCTGGTGGCGCTGCTCGTCTGGCAGCTGCCCACGCGCGCCGGACCATGGGTGCTTGGGGTCGTTGGCTCGCTGAAGCCATTGGCCCTGGCAGGCGCCGTGGTATTCGCATGGCGGCGCGAGTGGTGGAGTGCCTTCATCGCCCTCGCGGTGGCCGCGGTACTTTGGGCTCCAGCGCTGCTGTTCGATCTGTCTGGGTATCCGGCAGTCAGAAGCATCAATCTGTTTGATGCCACATTCCTGCTAGCAGCGGCGCCACTTTGGCTGAGATCAGCCGGACCTGCCCGCCCAGGTTGAAGATGCCGATGGCGATGATCACCGCCATCGCCACGATGCGGGCCAGCCGCCTCAGGCTCATTGAGCGCAGTTCACGTCGCCGTCCGGGTCGGCCACCTCCTGGAAGCCGAGCTTGTCATTGACCGACGAGACGAAGTGGCGGGGCTCTGGCGTCGGAAGATCCTCATCGAGGTAGGTATTCAGCAGCGCCGGGAAGACTTCAATGGGCGTGATGTTGCAGTCGAACAGCTGAGGGTGTCCGGGGGTGCGGGCTGCGAAGAGGATGCCGAATCGCTCGGCGAGGTCGGACCGGCTGCCATCCGTCCAGTTCAGCGCCGCCTCCGAGCCGTGGTCGGACATGACGACGAGCACCGGCTCGTCGGGCCGATTCGCCAACTCCGATGCAGCATCCAGGACGCGACCGTTCAGATACCTGAGCTGGTCCATGTAGGCGTCTGCGAACTCCGCGTCGGAGAGCGCGAGCTCCTGACGAGTGTGAGCGAAAACTTCGGGATCGGCTGGCCCGCCGGACTCATCGAACACGATCGGCAGGTGCGGTCCGCCGATATGCACGAACACGAGCTTCGGCTCAGCGGTGAGACCGTCCATGCGACCCAGGCAGTCGAATGCCTCGTTCACGGCTGCGCGATGCTGATCCGCCTCGAGACCCGAAGCCAGGCTCTCGAGCGCACTTCCCGCCAAGGTGGTCCGCACCAGGAACAGCTCAAAGTCGTTGATCGAGTCACCGCAGAACACGTCGGAGCTGCGCATTGCCTCGTGCTCCCACGGGCCCTTGACCGTCACGACCTGGTAGCCGTGGGCTCGGAAGGTGTCCCAGACCGGGTTGTTGTTGATGGAGCTGCGCAGGCTGACCCCGAACGGGACCTCCACCTCGCCGAGGCGAGCGACGTCGTCGACGTACTGCATGTGGAACATGGAAGTGAAGGTGGGCCCGGTGTACATGTAGTTCGAGCTCGCGCTCCCCGACACGTCAAACCCCAGGCGCTGCAGGCTGCCCAGGAACGCCCGGTTGTCTCCACCGAACAATCGGCCGATGGTATCCGCTCGCGGATAGCCGTCCAGCAGCAGGATGTAGACGTCCGGTCGCTCGCCCGGGGCGCGTGTCAGATCGGCTTCCAGTGCTGACGCCGGGGCGCCCTGGCGGACGTCGATCCTGCCCAGGCTGCCGTCCACCGCTGCCGACACGACCGTCACCGCCAGGAGCGCGATTGAAAGGGTGTTCAGCAGGGGGGTTGGATGGCGCAGCGCATCCGAGTGTCGCCAGATGCGCCGGGCGAGCACATAGGCAGCCGCCACCAGCGCCACCAACAGCAGCGCCAGGGCGCCATGGACCAGCGTGCCGCTCCGCCCCACCAGCACAATGACGCCTGTGGCGATACCGCCCCACAGTGGACCGATGGCGAACGAGAGCAGCAGCGTCACGACCGCAACGCCGACCACGACCAGCACCATTGGCCGTACGGCGGCGTGCAGGTTCACGTCGGCATCGATGAAGGCCGCGAGGACGAATGTGAAGGCAAGGACCGCCGGATAGATCGGCAGACCGCCAAGGCGTGATGGTTTCTGCGCCGGATCACTGACTGACATTGACGCCACGCAGTCTAGGTGCTCGGACGCACCGGTCGAATGGGCAGAAGGTCCCGGGTGCCCGCACGCGCTGGGTCGCTACACTGCCGCCGTCTCATGGAGCGTTACCGGACCATCCTGCGCATCGGGCAGATCATCGCCGCCATCGGCCTGGTCGCCTTCTGGTTCTTCGCCCTGCTCGTGCAGCCCGACCCCGGTGGCAAACCGTTTGGCGTGGACGCCCACCCCTATTGGTCGGTACCCCTATCGGATCCGTACAGCGGGCCGGAGGCCGGCCTTCCGGGCGCCTACCTCTACTCGCCCGCGTTCCTGCACGCGATCACGCCGCTGCGGCTGCTGCCCTGGGAGTGGTTCATCGGCATCTGGATCGCGGCGGAGCTGGTGGCGCTGGCCTGGCTGCTGACGCCCGCCGGCGCGCTGGTCGCCCTGGCCTTTCCGCCCATCCTGTCAGAGGTCCTCATCGGGAACGTCCACGTCTTCATGGCAGTGGCGCTCGCGCTGTCGATCCGCTTTCCCGCGACCTGGCTCCTGGCGTTGCTCACCAAGCCAACACTGGGGGTGGGTATCGCCTATTACATCGCGCGCCGTGCCTGGAGGTCGGTCGCCGTGGCGCTGGGGGTGACGCTGGTGGTGGTCGCCGTCTCGTTCGCGATCGGTCCGGGACTGTGGCTCGACTGGGTCGAGCGGATTCAGGGTGCAGAGAGCCGCGGCGGGCTGGCGTGGACCGTCTTCCTGGTCGTGCGGCTGGTGCTGGCCATGGGCCTGGCGTGGTACGCCGGCTGGCGAGGGCGCCCGGCGTTCCTGCCGCTGGCGGCCTACCTTGCCCTGCCCATCCCGTGGCTCGAGGGGTTGGCGCTGCTCACCGCGGTGCCGCGGCTGGTCCGCTGGGGTCGAGCGTAACGAGCAGCCGCATCTTCACCGGCACTCGGCGAGCCCGCTGCCGGGAGCGCCTAGGTCGGCGGCTGCCTCCGGATCGCGTAACCACGCGCTCAGGCCGCTTGCAGCCGTGGGCAGCACGGGACCGACTGGCGTTGGAACCGGAAGCCTGCCGTAGACGCGGATGTCCTGGGCTGTGTTCGAGATGGCCGGTGATCCGCCGATACCCTCGAACGCCTGCCGTTCGAGCTCGCGATCCCGCAGACGGATCAAAGTTCGCAGCTCCGTGAGGCGGCCGTAGCCGGTCATCCGTGCAAGCATCACCCTGGTCTGCAGGGCCTCATGGTCCACAGACTCCGAAGTGCGGAGCGCGGACGCCCTGCCAGTCGCGGCACCGAGATCACACCTGAGGAAGGCATCTTCTGCCAGAAGCGCGGCAGTGACACCGTCAGGTGGTGTCCGTCCGGTCATCGCCGCAAGCCAGGTCCGAGCGCGAGCGTTCCTTAGTGTCCTCTGAGGATCATCTTCCCAAGACCGTTCGGCGGCATCCAGAATCTCTCGCTCGTCGATGTTTGGAAAAGCTGTCGCCCAGACCGGCGCCGCCAGCAGCCATGGTTCGCGCCGCACGGCCGCAATCAGGGCGGACCTGGCTTCGCTCGCTTCGCCAGCGGCCGCTGCGACATATGACCGCGCAAGGTGGTTCTCCGCATGCAGCTGGGCTCGGTCGGCTGCGGTACGCGCCGCCCCGAGCGCCGCTGAACGATCACCCAACTCGAGGGCCAGAATCGCGAGTGCGCGGTAGGCAGCCTGGTCGGCCGGATTCATGGCGACGGCCATCTCCAGAGACGCACGGGACAGATCCACACGCCCGGCAGCCAGTAGCCAGATCCCGAGATCGCGACGGTAGAGTGCGGACGCCGGATCGAGGGCCACCGCCGTGCGCAGTTCGGCCACGACCTGATCCTGGGTGCCGGTCTCCGCGGAGGATCGTGCGCGGTCGTAGGCTGCCGAACCGGCCAGCGAGACCACCACGCCGACTCCGATCGCAAGCAACGCTGAGCCGGTCGCGAAGCGGATCGCCGGACTCGCACGCGCGGGCTCATCTGCCTCTAGCCGCGGGGCTGCAAGCGCAGCCCAGATGATCAGGGGCAGCACCATGTAACCGTGCTGGATGGGAGTTTCGGTAAGCGACGCGGCAACAAAGAAGGCGATGGCGGCGACGGGCGCCCACTGCATACGCGGGGCGCGTCCGATCCCAACGATGAGCGCCGCGGCTACGAAGCCCATCGCGATCAGGCCAAGCAGACCACTTTCGACAAGGGTCTGGATCAACGCATTGTGAGCATGCGGGATGAACTGCTCATACCGGTTGTAGTAGCCGCTCAGCAAGAGTTCGGCAGGGAATGTGCCCGGTCCATGACCAACGAGGGGAGACTCGAGCCACCGCGCCAGGCCGGACTCCCAGATCGCCAGCCTGAGCTCGACGGTGGATGTTGTTGCCAATCTGGAGACGAGCGGGGTGGCCACGACGACCACCCCACCCGCGACCACAACGGCCGCGCCAATCAGCACCACTCGCTTGCGGTGGGCAAGCCAACCCGGCTGAGCGGCGACGAGTCCGCAGAGGACGGCCACCACGCCCGCCAGCCAAGCGGTCCGGGATCCGCTCATGACGATCAGCACCGCGCTCGCCACGCCCCCGATGGCCGCGAGCGGCCGCAGGCGTCCTCGCCAGCCAAACACCAGGATCCCTGGTGCAAGCAGGCCGACGAGCATGGCCACTCGGTAGTAGTGGCCATACGGCGCACTGGGCAGGAACAGCTCGAGCGGGGGCATTCCCGCGGCCGGCACGGACAGCCACTCCAGCCAGATCGCTGACCATTGAACCAGGAACATCGCGACCACGACCAGACCAACACTGGCGAGCACGGCCACGGCCAGGTTGCGTCCGCGGCTGTCCTGGACCACGTCGCGGGCAAGGTAGAACGCCCCTGCATACGCGAGCGCGGTTGTCGCGGCATCGAAAGATTGCCCCGCCCGTGCCGAAATCACGCACGCGAGCAAGAACACCAAGAGACCGGCCAGCACCAGCCGATCGACAAGATCGTGCCGTGTCGGGAGGCGCACCGCGTACGCGACGACAATCACGGCTCCCACGGATGCCCCGACGGCTCGAACGATGGTTATCAGGCGCCCAGCCTCCGTCGCCACCAGTAGCAGCATGAGGACCACGACTGCGGCAAGAAGCAAATTCGCTGATGACCGGCCAGGCATCGAGGTGCTCATCAATGGCACAGCCCTAGCGACACTGCGCCAGTCCGCTGCCAGGAGCGCCCAGGTCAGCTGCGGTCACTGGGTCGCGAAGCCACGCGCTGAGCCCGCTGGCGATCGTAGGAAGTATGGGGTCGAGATCCGTAACGACCGCGAGCCTGCCGTACTCGCTTCTGGTCCGATTGGAGTCTGCAACAACCGAACTGCCAGCGATGCCTCCAAACGCTTGCCGCTCCAGCTGGAGATCGCTGAGCCGTATCAACTCCCGTAGTGCTGAGAGATCACCCACGCCGAACGCCCTCGCGGTCATGACCCGGGCCTGCAGTGCGGCAGGCCGCGCTGCTTCGGCATTCGTCAACTCCGAGAGCACCTGCGCGGCGGTGCCGGCATCGCAGTGGAGGAGAGCCGCTTCCGCCAGCAGATACCCACTAGCATCCTCGGGCAGAGGCCGGCCAGTCATGGCTGCCAGCCAAGTCCGAGCACGCGCGTTCCTTGACGACTGCGTTGGATCTCCCGCCCACGATCGCTCAGCGGCTCCGAGGAGCTCCTGCTTGTCCACATCCGGGAACACGGTCACCCAATCCGGGGCCGCCAGCAACCAAGGTTGGAGCCGGATGGCTGACATCAGGGCCGTGCCGCCCGTGCGCAGGTCACCGACTTCGAGCGCAACATAGGCCTGTGTCAGGTGATTTTGGGCCTGCCTGCCTGCCAAGCGAACAGCCGCCTCCGCAGCGTGGGTGGCGGCAGGGATGTCCCCCGAACGCAGTGCCAGAATTGCGAAGGCGCGCTGCAGGGCCTGGTCCCCCGGGTTCAGCATCGCGGCCTCTTCTAGAGCGGTGCGGGCCTCCTCATATTGTTCGACGGATAGAAGCCGCACTCCCAGGTCACGGCGATAAAGGGCCGAGGAGGGATCCAAGCGAATCGCCGTCTGTAATGCTTCAAGGACTTGGCCGTCATCGTTGGCAGCTGCAGCGGCACGTGCTCGATCATAGGCAAATGCGCCGCCGAAGAACAGGATCGCCGCCGTCCCAACCACGGCCGCCAGGGCGACCGAGGCGCCTCGCAACACCGGGGTCACTGACGCCTGACCCTCGGGACCCTGACGCGGTGTCGCGAGCGCAGCCCAAACGATGAGTGGCAGAAGCAGGTAGCCGTGCTGGGTAGGCGTCTCACCGAGCGACGCGGCGACGAAAAAGGCGATCCCTGCCGCAGGCGCCCAGGGCTTCGGACCGGCTCGAGCGAACCCGGCGACGAGCGCCGAAGCTGCGAGTGCAAGCGCCGCCAAGCCAAGTAGGCCGGTCTCCACGACCGTCTGAACGATCGAATTGTGCGCGTGCGGGATGTACGCGTCGTAGGCGTTGTAGTAACCGCTGAGCACAAGCTCCCTATGGAACGTCCCAGGTCCGGATCCAGCAACCGGGGCCTGGAGCCACTGCGTAAGACTCGACTCCCAAACCGCGAGTCGGAGTTCGATCGTCGATGTTGTCAGGAGTCTGTCGACAAGCGGCGTTGCGATCACCACGACCGTGCCGCCCAGGAGTACGACCACGCTCGCGGGCAGGAGCCAGCGCTTGCTCAGGAGCCGCGCGCGTCGCGATACGATCAACCCAACGAAGATCGACACAGCGCCGGCTAGCCACGCTGTGCGCGAGCCGCTCATCACGATCACAGCCACGCCGGCGCATACGCCAAGCACGCGAACATGCCAGATGCGTGTTCCACTGCCTAGCGATGCGACGGCAGGCAGCAGCAGACCGACGAAGAACGCCACGCGGTAGTGGTGGCCGTACTGTGCAGTCGGCAACAACAGCTCCAACGGTGGGAAGCCGGCACCTGGCACCGACATCCACTGGAGCCAGACGCCCACCCATTGCACTAGGAGGATGATCGTCACCACGAGCCCCACCGCCCCCAGAACGGTGACAGCCCAACTTCGCCCGCGTTTATCCGCCACCATGTCTCGCGCCACATAGAAGACGGCGACGTACGCCAGCGCAGTGGTCGCTGCGTCAAACGATTGGCTCGTTGGCGAGGCGACGCACGCGAGCAAGAAAACGACCAGGCTCGCCAGCGCCAGTCGATCAACGAGATCGTGCCGCCGCGGCAGATGGATGACGTACCAAAGAACGACCGCGGCACCCATGAGCGCCCCCACGGCGCGGATTGGGGTGATGAGACGGGCGGCCTCGGTCCCCCCCAGCAGAAGCATGAAGATGAGTGGCAACACGAGGACGAGCCGCGTCAGGCCGCGATACGGCGCGAGATCCCAGGTCATCACTGGCACTTATCCATGCCCGTGCTCGGAGATGACTTTCGCGAGCAGCGCCTCATAGCGGTCGGTTATCGCCGCAATTGAGTAATCGGTATCGATTAGCCGACGCCCGTGCTCACCCATCTGATGGCGTTCGGGCTCTGGAGTGCTCATCATCGCCACGATTGCATCCGCCAGCGCTAGAGGATCTCCCGGGTGGTACCGGATGCCGGCACCCGCTTGGTCGACAAGGGTCGGGAAGGCGGAGGAAATGAGTACGGGCTTGCCAGCAGCGAAGTAGTCGAAGAGCTTGTTTGGACTGAGTCCGTACCTGAAGTGGTCTGACGCCGCGGCCTGCATCAGGCACGCATCCGCCCTAGCCAGGAACGAGCGCGCGGCCGCCTTCGCGATCGGCGGGTGAACGCGCAAGTTGTCGATGCGCAGCGCGGCGGCCCTTGCGAGCGTGGGTGTGGCCGCGACTCCATCGCCGATGAGCACCACGGCTAGCCGATCGTAGAACTCCCTTCTGGTCGCCTTGAGCAGGCTCAACGCATCAACCAGCGTTCCGAAGCCGTGAGGCACTCCGATGGCGCCGGCATAGGCGAGGACGAATCGATCCTTCGCATGCTGGAGCAAGCGGTCGAGTGTGCTCGGGATCGCGCTCGGCTCCGTCAAGTCTGTCGCCGCCCCGTTTGGGATGTGCGTGCATTTGGCCGGGTCCACCCCGAGCTCAGCGAGCCTCAGCGCACCGCGAGGAGGCACGCTCACGACGGCGCTTGCAGTCCGGTAGAGATGGCGTTCCAGGCGCACAAGAAGCCGGTGCACGAGACCATCCCTCTTAATCGCCCCGAGATCAGCGAGCGCTGAAGGCCAGATGTCTCGCGCTTCGAAGATGAATGGAATCTGGCGAAGGCGTGCGACGGCCGATGCGGCCAGCGGGGCTAGGGGCTGTGGCGACGACCCGATGACGACGTCGGGGGCTGGGTGTACGCGGAGGCCTGTCCAGGCGGCGGAGATCGCGTACCGACCCATGCTCAACACCCTGCGACGATCGTTCGCGACATATGTTCCGGTACCCAGCCACACGAACTTCACTCCTCGATGGCGGCTGGCTCTCCTATCCGACCCGCGCCGCGTGGGTTCCCGAGACAGATAGTCGTAGTCCGACGCGATGACCGTGACGTTGTGGCCTCGCGCGACGAGTTCAGCGCCGATATCGCCGTGACGTGTGATGCCGGCGCTACCGCTCGGCAGCGCATACTGGTTGAGGATCAGGACGTTCATCAGGCCATTTGGTCGGTCAGATGGGGGCCAAGTGGCCCGCGTGGAATTTTGCGGTAATCGGGTGCGGTGGTGTAGCGCCCATTTCCAGCGGGCGGCCTCCCGAAAGTACTGCTGGTACGATCGCCATCTAGCCTCTGTCCCAGCCTTGGCCGATGCTGCCGACTATTGACCCGGTCTGCAATGATGCCGCGCGGGAGGACTGAGCCGCTGTGACCAAGCGCCACTTGATGACACTCCAACTCGTTCTGCTGCTGGGCGACGCGGTCGCAGCGTGGTTCGTGTTTCTGGTCGTGTCGCGTCTGCGATTCGACGCTGATCCCACAGCGCACTGGTCCGTGGGTCTCGAGATCGGCACGGCAGCGATCCTCTTCGCCGGAATGTGGGTGGCTGTCCTCTGGGCGATGGGTCTGTATCGCCTCCGCGCCAGGTGGAGCCTCCTGGGCGACGTCCGCGACCTTGCCAAGGCGAACGTGGTCGCGCTTGCGGTGACCCTTTCCACCCTCTTCCTGACGCATCAGGACGCTGTCAGTCGCGTCTTCCTCGCCGCCCTGTTCATCGCCCAACCCACGGTGACCCTGGCCGGCAGAGGACTGCTGCGGTTCTGGTTCGACATGCTCCGACGTCGGGGGGTGAACCCCAACTTTATGCTCATCGTCGGTGCCGGGCGACTCGCCCAGGAATTCGCTGACCGGGTCGAGGCACACCGCGGTCTGGGCCTGCGCGTGGTCGGACACCTGACGGTTCCCGCCAGCAGCCGCCGCTCCACCGGGCCTCGCGCTCAGGGCAACGGAGCCGCAGCAGAGGCGCCAATGGTCACTCGCCCGGTACTCGGCTCAGTCGATGAGCTCCCCAACATCTTCCGGACCATGACCATCGACGAGGTCGCGATCTGTCTCCAGCCGGGATCTGGTCATTGGCTAGATGCGATCGTCTCGGTCGCGGCCGAAGAAGGCAAGACTGTTCGAGTGCCCAGCCATCCGGACGAGGAACTGCTCGGACACGCACTCCTCGAGGAGTTCGACGGCCTGGTGGTGCGATCGGTCATCCATGACAGCCACCGCGACCTCGAGCTCGCCCTGAAGCGGATTCTCGACATCGTCGGGGCTGCATTGGGCCTGATCGTGCTGAGTCCGATCTTGCTGGCAGTCGCCTTGGCGGTCCGCCTGCGTGATGGATCGCCGATTCTGTTCCGCCAGGTCCGCATCGGGCGCCATGGGCGTCCCTTCACTATCTACAAGTTCCGCACGATGCAGCCGGACGCAGACGAGCGATTCAAGGAGGTCGCGGCCTCAAGCGATACGAAGGGTGCCGCCTTCAAGATGCGCGATGATCCGCGCGTAACGCCACTCGGGCGGTTCCTGCGGAGCACGAGCATTGATGAGCTGCCACAGCTCATCAATGTGCTCAAGGGTGAGATGAGCCTGGTCGGACCGCGGCCCGCGCCGCCGCGCGAGGTCGACCAATACGACATGTGGCATCGCCGGCGCCTGTCGATGCGTCCAGGCATGACCGGGCTCTGGCAGATCAGGACGCGACTCGACGACCACTTCGACGATCGAGCGCACCTCGATCTCCAGTACATCGATCAGTGGACCCTTTGGACGGACCTGACGATCCTCGCTCGAACCGTTCCCGCTCTGCTGGCGGCTCGGGGTCGGTAAGCTCGTATCGGGTGCTCGGGTCGCATGTACTCACTGGATCGCGCTGAGGCGAAGCGCTCGCCCCAACCAGTGTTCCCTGCCGCCATGTCGCGCGATTTCTGCTTACGCAGGGGCAGCGCGTGGTTCGGGAACCGGAACTTCATTGAGGAAGACTGTCTTTCCCGGTGGAAGTTGAAACGGGTCCGAGATGCGCGACTGTCCTAGCTAGGATCACAACGCCGACTACCGCGGCACCAGCAGCGAGCATAAGGCGCGGCAGCAGTGTTTCAGCAGGTGAGACGTTAAGTGCCTGAGTGACGAACGTGCCAGTTACGGCGAGCGCCACGACAGCCACTCCGCCGGGTGATGTCGGAGCCGTTTCCGATACAGCCCATCCAAGCATCGCAACACTCGCTAATCGACCGAGAACCGACCCTATGGCAAAGCCGGAGATTCCGAGAGTCGGGATGAGGAAGCTGATCGCCCCGATCTGGACTATGGCACCGAGTACGGCTGCCCAGGCGACCCACTGACCCCTATGTGCGATTCCGGCTGCGGTCGTTAGGACGTATACCCAAGCGGTGAGCCCACCCGAAAGCAGCAGACCAGGGATCGCGTGCGAAGCCTCCAAGAACTGTGACCCGCCGACGATCACGCTGAGCTCCGGGGCGACTGCGCCGGCGCCAACAGCGGCAACCGAGACGATTGTGACCATCACGAACGCGACTCGCGAGAGGAGGTTCCGCGTTGCGGGAGAGGGCGTAAGGGCGAAGCCGTAGGGACCCCAGGCGGATGAGAACGCGCCGGATGCCAGTGTTATGACGCTCGCGATGCGGATTGCGAGCCCTAACTGGCCCACGGCACCGATGCCAATTGTGTTCGCGGCAATCGTGCGCGCGACAGTGTCGGCGAAGATGAACGCGATAACGCCCGGGAGGAACGGAAGGCCTTCACGAATGAGCCGACGGGCTAGACCGAAGTCGAAGGTGCGACTCAAATGGTGCCTAGCGGCCACGGCAGTCGCCCCAAGCCCAATGAGTCCGCCCAGGATGTATCCGAGCACGACGCCCAGGGGACCGAACCCTGCGGCAACGAGAACAACCGCCAAAGCAAGCTGCGCGACCAGATCGATAACAGCGACGACGGCAAATGTCTTGGGCCTCTCTGCAAAGCGGAGAACATTGGCAAAAGCCGTTTGAACTGCATTGACCGGAATGAGGAACATCGCGGCCATGGCTAAGCCACCTGAATCCGGCGAATCCCATAGTCCGGCCGCCACCAGTCCCGCCGTCGGAACGAGCATCGCGACCGCGAGGACGCTCGTGATGATCGTGCCTCCGACGAAAGCCGAATGCGCTCTTTGGCGTCCGTCACTGTCCAGGTGGGCCGCCAGCCGCATTGTCGGCATATCTCCAGCGAAACGAACGACAATGACGAGGAGTCCTGAGAACGAAGTGGCGAGGTCGACCAGTCCGTACTGCTCAGGGCCCAACTGGCGGGTGAGATACGGAACGGCTAAGAGGGCGGCAGCCTTTCCCAACACGCCGGCCGTGCCGTAAATGGCAGCGCTCCGCGCCAACCGTGCCGGACGGCGTCCTTTCGGTGAGCTGAGCAAGAGTCAGTATCCAAAGAAAGCGGGTCTCTTCCCGAAGGGTACAGGCTCCTAGGCGTGCATCTGGGTTCGCACCGACGCGCCGCCAGCACCCAGTTGCCTGGTCAACGCGGATGCTCATTCTCCTGGCGATTAGCCCAACGATTGCGAGCGGCTTTCCTTGCCGAGCGGCGGCGGCGCACTCCATCATGCGACCGTGACTCTATGGTTCGTTACTCCGGCGTGGCGTCGATACGCCCTCTCAGCTGTTTGCTTCGCCCAACGCCGGAGGGTGATCGATGTACTGGCCTTGCGCGGGATCGAAGCTCGATGCGTTGTCGTCGCAGACGACGACAACCTGACGCTCGCCCGGTCGAACGGCTTGGACACGTTTGAGCGTGACAATCGATGGCTCGGTCGCAAGTTCAACGACGGCATCGAGTACGCGCTCGCTCACGACGCGCAGTGGGTGGTTCCCATCGGATCGGACTCGTGGATCGACCCGATCTATTTCCAAGCCCTCATGCCAGGAAACCCGCGATCGGGCCGGTCTTACGCGATCGTGGAAGCTGACCGAATGCTCGTCGTTTCGATCGAGCATGTCGGCCCGCATGTGCTGCCGCGGCACCTGTTCGAGAGAAGTGGCCCGCGCCCCGCCAAGGAGCAAATAAGACGAGGGTTTGATCGGTCATTGCTGAATGCTATCGGGCCCGTGCATTGGGAGATGGTTGACTTCCATCCGTTGCAATACGTCGGGTTTCGCGGCGAGCGCCACATCACTACATATACCAAGGTTCGGAAGTTCGCTGGCGGCAGTGAGCGGTTCGAACCATGGCGAGAGCTGGCGGAGTACTACGACCCGGACCTAGTTGAGCAAGCCCAAGCAGCAATGGCCGGTATTCGTCGCCCTCTGAGTTTTGGGCGATTCGACGCGTGGAGCGTACGCGACAAGCTCCTCACGCTCTTGGACAAGGTTCGACGCTGAATTTGCCGGATTGCGACTGGTCACACCGCAAGCTTTGCGCTCGGCAGTAAGCGGTCGTAACGACCTATCAGCCAATTCGGCCTCTTCCTGATGGGCAGCCGGTGACGCAAGTGCCGTGCGGCGCGGCTCCGAAGGGATGGCTCGGCTGCCTTCCGGTAACCACACTGAGGACAAAGGCCGCCACTTGGCATCAGGTCGGCACCCCCACGAAGGAACCGATAGCTCCACCGAAGAAGCGGACCGCCGAGGTAATCCTCGATCGGGACGATCTCACGACGAGCGAGCATGAAACCCGGGAAGAGGTTGTCAAGGTTCGAATCGTCGAATGATCGCATGTGGTAATTCGGGTGGAATCGACAGTCGCACTCCGGGCAACGGACCTGATGCCGTCGCTCCGCGTATGGCACGGAGATGACAATGAGGCGCTTCGTGACTCGCGCCAGCTCGGATAGCCCAAGGTCATAATTGCCATACGGCAGGTGCTCGAGAACTTCCAGCACACTGACGGCGTCTAGCTGTTGGTCCTGATAAGGCAGACTCTCGATGCTGCCAGCAGCAATTGGGGTTCGGCAGACCGCGCGACGAATGGCTGCCTCAGATCGCTCCAGACCGAAGAGGGTCAGATCCGGCCGATGTGTTTCGAGCCAGCTCAAGAAAGCCCCCTGCCCACAACCTATATCCGCCACGGTAGTGACATCCGACGGGAGCATTGATCCAGCCAAACTCAGGCGCCGTTGTTCTTCATCGGTCGAATAGCGATCCGGGTGCCACAGCTCATCAGCTTCGTAATAGGCTGCCTCAGTCATGCAGCACGTCGGCTCACGGCAGGTTCAGGTCTCGGCTGCTGGACCTCAATGCGCGGCTGCGCCATCTGGCCGCCGTGGGGGTAGTCCAGGATCGGGACCTGGGCTCCGGTCAGCTTCATGCCGCCGCCAATCAGCATCAGCAGAAACAGGGGCCTGAGGAGCGGTCGCATTCGGGCCATAGTATTCGGGATCAAGCGTACAGGCTGGAGGTGACAGTGCTGCGCCGGGATGCAGCGGCGGCCCGATTGGCGCTTTCGTAGTGGCATGACCTAGGAATCTGACGAAGTCGCATAGTTACTGCCGGCCGTCATGGCAGCTGCAGATCCGGTTGCTCGATCTCGATCTGGGGCTGCTGCATGGGTCCACCCAGGGGGTAGTCGATGATCGGGAGGCGTTCCCCGGCCAACTTCATGCCGCCACCGATGAGGGCGGCCACGAGCAGGAACAGGAGGAGCCAGCGCATCGCCGCTAGGGTACGTGGTCGGCGCAAGCCATCGGCCCCATCGGCCATTCCCCGAGCGTGGGCCGTCCCTCGACGCGATGACCGGACCAGACTAGACTAAGTTCATGCAGGTGAACATCCACGAGGCAAAGACGCAGCTGTCCCGGCTCGTCCAGCGCGCGGCCAAGGGCGAGGAGATCGTCATCGCCATCGCCGGCCGCCCGATTGCCCGGCTGGTGGGCCTTCGGCACGGTACACCCCGGCGGCGGCCTGGAGCGTGGCGCGGGCGAGTGCAGATCCAGCCCGATTTCGATGAGCTCCCAACCGATCTGGCCGCGGCCTTCCGCGGGGAAAAGGGGTGAGGCTGCTGCTGGACGCGCACGTCGTGCTGTGGTGGCTGGCAGACGATCCAACGCTCGAGCGCGCGGCACGGGATGCAATCGTCGATGGCGACAACTGGGTCGCCGTCAGCGCGGCCACCGTCTGGGAGATCGGCATCAAGCGCGCCCTCGGCAAGCTGGAGGCGCCGGACGATCTCATCGGTGCCTCGGAGGCGAGCCATCTCGAACCGCTTGCCATCACGGTGGGTCATGCGGACGCCGCCGCGGTGCTGCCGCGCCATCACGACGACCCGTTCGACCGGATGCTCGTGGCGCAAGCCCGAATCGAAGGCCTGACGATCGTCACCCGCGATCCTGCGATCGCGCGCTACGGCGTGCCGGTGCTGCCCGGTTGAGACGAATGCACCGGTGATCTCTGCCGGCACGGGGGCGTTGCGGGAGGAGCTCGACCGCAATCGGTGAGGCGCGGGCCGCTCGGCGCCATCGGTCCTGAGCACGGTAGGGTGTGCGCGATGATGATGCGATCGCCCCGGATCCGGCGCCTGCTGCCGGTCTGGCTGGCCGCCACCGCGCTGGCGCTGGTCGCCGGCATCGTGCTGCTGGTGGTGCTCCGCCCGCAGACCCTGACCGATATCGGTCCCCTGACCCAGCCGCCCCTGCCGGAGGCTTCGGCCGGCACCAAGGTGCTGCTGGCGGTCGGCGACATCGGCTTCTGCGGTGGCGAGGCCGATGACGCCGTGGCCCAGCTTGCCGCCAGCCTGCCAGGCGAGATCGCGCTGCTGGGCGACATCGTCTATCCGGACGGGTCGGCGCAAGCCTTCGAAGAGTGCCTCGAACCTGCCTGGGGACCGATGCGTCCGCGCCTCCGCCCGGCCCTCGGCAACCACGAGTACGACACCGGCAGTGCCGATCCCTACTTCGACTGGTTCGGCCCCTCGGCGGGCACGCCCGGGGAGGGGTGGTACTCGTACGACCTGGGTGAGTGGCACGTGGTGGTGCTCAACTCCAACTGCGGCTTCGCGCGATGCGGGCCGGGCTCGCCCCAGCTGCGGTGGCTGACCGCCGACCTGGCGGAGCACGCCGGCGATTGCCTGCTGGCCTACTGGCACCACCCGCGCTGGTCATCCGGCCGCCACGGCAGCGACGTCGTGGTCGATCCCTTGTGGGACGCGGTGGTCGCTGCCGGCGCGGACATCGTGCTGTCCGGCCACGACCACAGCTACGAACGGGTGGAGGTCGACGGGCTGCAGGAGTTCGTGGTCGGCACCGGCGGCCGCTCGCTGTACCAGTTCCAGCGGGACGCCTTGCCCGAAACCGCCGTCCGTCACGACGATTCGTATGGGCTGCTGTGGCTCGCCCTCCGCGACGGCGGCTTCGAGTGGCAGTTCCTGCCACTGGGCGTGACCGCCTTCAGCGACTCCGGCTTGGGGGAGTGCTAGCCCGGCCCGCCCCTTCCGTGGGGTTTGGCCACCGGCCGGCCGGCCGGGCGCGTCCTGGGGAAATCGCCACCGGCTGGCGGTATCGGCCAGGATGTCCGCGCCAGACTCCCGAAACGGGCCGTTTCGTGGCCGGATTCACCACCAGCTGGTGGAATCAGCGAGGAAGCGGGGGCATCGGTCCACTTCTTGGCTGATACCACCACCAGGTGGCGAATCAGCCGGGAATCTGCCGCGGCCGGGCCCCCGGGCCGCTCTTCGGTGGGATATCGCCACCGGCTGGTGCTATCGGCCATGCTCCTGGGGGGCGGGCCCCGGAAGACCTGTTTCGTGGCCGTTTCACCAGCGGGTGATGAATGGGGCCGGGAAGTGGGGTATCGGTCCAGTTCTTGGCCAGTACCACCACCAGGTGGCGAACCTGCCGCGAAGCCGCGAAGCCGCGCAGCCGCGAAGCCCCGAGTTCCTACGGGACGATGTTCTGGTTGTGCCGGAACACGTTGGATGGGTCGTAGCGCCGCTTGATGGCCACCAGCCGATCGAGCTTCGCGGGGCCGTAGGCAGCGCGCACGCGGTCCGGGCCCTCGGCGCCCAGGTTGTTGACGTAAACCCCGACCTCGCCGGTGTCGGCGACCGTCTCCCAGATGGAGCGGGCCGCCGACATGCGGGCGGCATCCTCCCCGGCATCGGTCCACGAAGCGACACCCAGGAAGTCCACCAGGGCTGACCGATGGCTGTAGGCGGCCTCACTCTCGTCGCGGCGGCCGATGGCGCCACCGAGCGCGATCATCTCGCCGAAGGCCAGGGCGGCCCCATCGTTGGCCGCGGCCGGTCCCTCCAGGAACGCGGCCAGCGTCGCGTCGGAAAGTGCGCCCAGGAAGGACGCCTTCCAGTAGACCCGCCGCCGCGGCCGATCCAGGCCGGCCGGCCCGGACTGGAGGGCCACGTACGACATGGTCGTCACGGGTTCGGCAACGGGCGCCCCCGCCGCATGCAGCGGTTCGCCCAGGCGGCGGCCCTCCGCGGGGTCTTCCCCGGTCCACACCCAGCCGACCCCGATGACCGGCCGGCCGTGGCATTCGGCCGGCACCGGGACCTCGTCGCTGCCGATCCCGCTCCAGGCCCACAGCGTCAGGTCATCCGGCGCCGCGTCCAGCAGCTCGCGAAATGCGCGCAGCGCGGCCGCCCCGTCCGACTGGCGGTAATACGCCTCGCCGGACGCGACCGGGTGGTCGAGGGGATGCAGCCGGAACTCGAACGCCGTGACGACCCCGAAGTTGCCACCACCGCCACGGATGGCCCAGAAAAGGTCGCGGTTCTCTGTCGGGCTGGCGGTGACGGCCGACCCATCTGCCAGGACGAGCTCCGCGCGGAGCAGGTTGTCGCAGGCCAGGCCGTGGCGCCGGGCGAGCCAGCCGTAGCCGCCGCCCAGGGTGAGGCCGCCAACGCCGGTGTCCGGCACCAGCCCGCCGGTCGTGGCCAGGCCGACGTGCTGCGCCTCGCGATCCAGGTCCGCGATCCAGGCACCGCCCTGCACGCGCGCGACGCGACGGCGAGCATCAATTTCCACGCCGCGCATCAGCGACAGGTCGACCACTACCGCACCATCGGCCACGCTGTGGCCGACCACGCTGTGACCCCCTCCGCGGACGGCCACATCCAGCTCACGCTCCTGGGCGAAGCCGATGGCGGCCGACACGTCGGCCACCCCCAGGCACCGGCAGAAGAGCGCCGGCCGATGGTCGACCATGGCGTTCGGGACTTGCCGGACCTGGTCGTAGGCCTGATCGGTCGGGAGGACGAGCTGCCCGCGGAAGGTGGCGTGGAGCCGTTCGAGGTCGCTCGATTGCAGCTCCGCGCTGTCGACGGGACGCGGCTCCTTGGTGCGCAGGCCCATCGGTCCGTCAGCCGCAGGCGGCGTGGTCGATGTTCTCGACGATGTCGCCAACGCCGGGGGTGCCATCGTCCTGGACCGCGAAGAAACTGACCAGGTCGCCCAGGTTGCGGGCCCATCCGAACCCGAAGACCGCCGGGTCCTGACCGATGACGCGGTTGATCTGCCCGAATTCCTCGCAGCCACCCTGGTGGCCTCCGGAGTGGGCGAGAAGTGGCGTCGCGGCGACCGCGGACAGGGCCGCGGCCAGGACGATGGAGATTGCCAGGCGCTTCATGGTCTGCCTCCTGTGATGCTGTGCGAGCTTGCTTGGATCTCGCCGGGTACCTCGCCGGGGACCTCGCCACGGCGTTCGCCGCCGGTGGCGACGGCCTCCCGGATGCGGTCGAAGGCCAGCCCCGCCCGCCGGTTCGCCACCGCCACGGCATCGGCCGACGGCGCTTCGAAGTGGGACAGGCAGGTCTCGTCGGCCGGCACGATGGTCGAGCCCAGGTACCGCACCTCGGTCCCCTCGGCTCGCATCAGACGGCAGACCGCGTGGAGCCTGAGCAGGCCGCGGTCCAGGTCGACCGATGCCATCCCCGGCAGGTAGCGCTCCACGACGTAGATCACGGGCCGACGGTAGGCACCCGCCCGGGGAAGGGGAATCCCGGAAACCTCCTGTCGTTGCCCGGTCCCGACCCCCGTTGACCGGCGGTCCGGCGACGGAGCACGCTACGGCCCGTGAGCAGCGATCTCGTCGGGCGCGACCGGGAGCTGGCGGAGGTCCGGCGCTGGCTGGAGGAAGCGGGCCGGGCGCCCAGCGGGCTCGTCATCCTCGGTGAGCCGGGGATCGGGAAGACGTCGGTCTGGGAGCAGGTCGGGCGTGAGGCCGCCGCGGGCGGGTGGCGGCTGCTGGTCTGCCGGTGCGTGAAGTCGGAGGCACAGCTGTCCTACGCCGCGCTGGGTGACCTGCTGCGCGATGTCCTGCCCAAGCTCCTCGACCGCATGGCGCCCCCGCGCCGCCGGGCGCTGGCCGCTGCTCTCCTGCTGGAGGAGGCGGGCGGCGGTGCGGCGCCCGACGCCCGGGCGGTCGGCCTGGCGTTCCTCGATGCCCTGCGCGGCCTTGCGGAGGGCGGTCCGCTGCTGGTGGCCATCGACGACCTCCACTGGCTGGATCCTCCGTCACGTGACGCGATCGCCTTTGCCCTGCGACGCCTGCACGCCGAGCGCATCGGTCTCAGTGCGACCATCCGAAGCAGCCAGGAGCCGGTGGAGGCGACGCTCGGACAGCTTCCGTTCATCCGCAGCCTGACCATCGGCCCCATCAGCCTGGCGGCAACCTTCCAGCTGGTGCGCTCGCGCCTGGGACTGGCGCTGAGCCGGCCGCAGCTCATCCGCATCCACGACGCGGCCGGCGGAAACCCGCTGTTCGCGCTCGAGCTCGCTGCAGAGCTGCAGCGCCTGGGCCCGGCCGCGCCCGGAGCACCGCTCGCCATCCGGGGGGACCTGCGGGAGCACCTCGGGAGGCGGATCTCGCGGCTGGCACCGGCCACCCGGCGGGTGCTGGCATTCGCGTCCGCATCACCGCGCCTGTCTCGTGCGAGGCTCCGCGCCGTGGCCGGCAGCGTGGCGGTCGACGCCGCGCTCCTCGACGCGGAGGCCGCCGTGGTGGTGGCGGCCGGCTCCGACCCGGTGCGCTTCACCCACCCGCTCCTGGCTGCCGCCGGCTATGCGGCCGCCGACGACCGGCTCCGCCGGCAGGTGCACCGGAGGCTGGCGCGGCTGTCGGCCGACCCCGAGGAGCAGGCCCGGCACCTGGCCCTCGCCACGGACGCGCCGGATGCCGCCATCGCAGCCACGCTCGAGGAGGCCGCGTCGGGCGCCGCCCTGCGTGGCGCCACCGCGGCGTCCGGCGAGCTGCTCGAGATGGCGGCCGCGCGGACTCCCGCCGGCCGGGAGCGCGAGCGTCGTGGGCGGCTGC
>JBOGSY010000004.1:0-23617 GCA_050691915.1 Candidatus Limnocylindria bacterium
CCGCGAGGCGCAGCCCTCGGCGCAGCCAGAGCCGGCGCCGGAGCGATCGGAGCCGGCGCAACGCGTCGGGACCCAGCCGGTCGGCGACGGCGGCCGCCAGCGTTCGATCGGTCATGGGGTCTGCTCCTCGCTGATCGGGTCGAGCGGAATGGACGCGCCGGCCTCCGGCCTGCGCCGGCGGGCGGGCAGCCGCAGCCGCGTCCCGGCCGGGAGCACCAGCCGCATGGCCGCCAGGGTCAGGAGGATCGAGATCGCCCCGTAGGTGGCCGTGACCCGCGGCCAGAAGTGGTTCGACACGGCGGTGCTGGCGTTGGGGACCGGCGGCACGGCGCGCAGCTCGAGCCCCGGGGCGTCGTCGCCGCCGATGGGCGGGATGGGACGCTCGCCCTTGACCCCCTCCGGCACGGGAACGTCGGTGATCGGGAAGCACACGTCGCCGCTGCACTCCACCCCGGTCACCACCCCGCCGCGCAGGGCGTAGTACGCCTCGCTGAAATCCCCGAACTCGAGCTCGGTGTTGGCCACGATCTCGATCATGGCCACCGCCGGGTTGACGTAGAGGAGCTCTTCGGGTGCCGTCTGCACGCGGCCGAACGGGTCCTGCTGGGCATCGGTCGCCACCGCCGTCCAGAACCGCCAGACCAGCAGCGTCCCGATGGTGAGCGCCAGGATGGTCGAATAGGTGAGCACCGTCGCGGTCTGCGTGCGCTTCGTCAGCGCGGAATAGAACAGGCCGATGACTCCGAAGCCGATGGCCGCGGCGAAGAGCACGGCCTGCTGGCGCAGGATGTCGTCGACGGTGGCGCCGCCGTACATCAGGACCAGCGCCGAGACCGGGATGCCGGCCACGATCATGAGGACCACGAAGGCGAGCGCGGAGACCAGCTTGCCGATGACCAGCCCGGCGGGGCGGATGGGCGTGGCGATGAGCAGGTCCAGCGTCTGCTTCTCGCGCTCCAGGCTGATCGCGCCAGTCGTGAATGCCGGGGCCAGGAACGAGACCAGCAGCAGCTGAATGACCGAGAGCACGGCGAAGATGGCCTGCCCGATCCTGGCCGACGCGTTGGGCGTGCCCAGCTCCAGCCCGCCGCTCGACTGGGAGGCCAGCCGCGCCTCCGGAGCGACCACGCCATAGGCCCCGTACGCAATCAGGGCCAGCACCGAGAGGTAGAGGGTGAGCACCAGGAACGAACGGCGGCCGCGGAATCGCGAGCGGAGCTCCTTGACCATGATCGTCAGCGCGGAGCTGGCCAGCTCGCGCAGCAGCGACGGCCGCCGCCCGCCGACTGAGCTCGCTGCCGTGGTCATGCCGCCGTCTCCTCGCCGGTGTCGGTGAGCCGCAGGAAGATCTCCTCCAGGTCGCTGGTCGCCTGCCCGAAGCCTGCCACGCGGTGGCCGGCCTCGATCATCGCCGCCAGCAGGGCCGCCTGCTCGTCCGGCCCGCCGTCGAACGGGACCTCGAGCCGAGATGACCCCGGGCCGCCCTCGACCTCAAGGACGTCGCCAACCCGTGAATCGGTTCCCAGCCACGCTGCCGCGGCGGCGCCGTCCGACACGAGGTCGATGCGCAGCACGGCGCTGGCGCGCATCGAGCGCTCGATCTCCTCCATGCTGCCCGAACGCAGGAGGCGACCGTGGTGGATGATCCCCACCGCCGTGCACAGCTCGCCCAGCTCGGGAAGGATGTGGCTGCTGACCAGGATCGTCTTGCCCATGGCGCTCAGCGTGCGCAGGATCTCCCGCATCTCCAGCCGTGCTCGCGGGTCCAGGCCGGATGCCGGCTCGTCGAGGATGAGGAGCTCGGGATCGTGCACCAGGGTGTGGGCCAGGCAGAGCCGCTGGCGCATGCCGCGTGACAGTGCCTCCACGTAGGCCATCCGCTTGTCGGTCAGGCCCACGATCTCGAGCAGCTCGGCGATCGTCGCCGTCCGCCGCGAGGGTGGCACGCCGTAGCAGCGCGCGAAGAAGTCCAGGTATTCCCAGACCCGCAGGTCGTCATAGACGCCGTAGAAGTCGGGCATGTAGCCGATGCGGCGCCGCACCTCGCCGGGATCGGCCATGACGTCGATCCCGCTGACCAGGGCCTGTCCGGCGCTGGGTGCCAGCAGGGTGGCCAGGATCCGCATGGTGGTGGTCTTGCCGGCGCCGTTGGGGCCCACCAGCCCGTAGATCTCGCCGGGCTGGACGACCAGGTCCATGCCCGCCACCGCCAGCTCGCCGTCGTATCGCTTCACCAGGCCGCGCGTCTCGATCACCGGGGTCATGGTCAGATCACCCCGCCGACCGTGGCCCCGGCCACGACCGCCCACTGGCCCTCGTCGGCCAGGTCGCTGGCGGTGATGCGGACCAGGATGCGTCCGGCGGCATCCAGCAGGCGGGACGGCTCGGCCACCTCGAACCTGCTGTCCTGGGACAGGTCGCCGATGTCGATCCATTCCTCGGCCACCAGATCGTAGGCGCCCAGCCTGAAGCCGTCGGGCAGCACAGAGCGCAGGTTCGGCTGGTCCCACACGATCATCCCCTCGTCGGTGCCGGCCAGCAGGCTCAGGCTGCTGGGGACCAGGCCGGCGGCCTCGAGCGGCAGAGTGAGCTGGAAGACCGCCTCGCCATTGCTCATCGTCACGTAGCCCGGATCCGGCTCGAAGGCGTCGCCGCTGGTCGCGACCAGCCGGGTGATCATCTGGGACGGCTGCACGACGACCGGTCCGGGACCGAGCCGCGGCTGTCCGGCGAGCACCTCCACGGCCTGCACGAAGTGCTGGACCTCGTGGCCGTCGACCTCGATCGGCACCGGGGACGCCCCGGACTGCCAGCCGATGACGTACGGGCCACGGTCGATGCCGGGCGCCACCCCGAGGCCCGGTCGCCCACCGCCGTAGCCAACCAGCGCGTCGATCATCTGGCGCCGGACCGCGACCTGTCGCTGTCCGGCCGGTGACGCATCCTCGCCACCCAGGCCGTAGACCTGCTGGGACGCCGACGAGCCGGCAAGGGTCGCCGGCGCCAGCGTGAACGGCCTGGTCTCGCCCGGCACCAAGGTCCCGATCATCTGCCCACCCGACTGGGTGACGATGGCGACGTCCTCCATGGCGAGCTCGCCGTCGTTGGCCACGGTGCCCTGGATGCCGTCCCGGGTGCTGGTCCAGCTGACGCGCAGCGAGGGGGTGTAGGGGACCACCGTGTCCGCTCGCACGCCCTCCAGGGTGAAGAGGTTGACCGCCAGCCCGCGCAGCCGAGACGGGTCGCCCTGCTCGGTCGCCAGCGCGACGGGCGCGCGGCCATCGAACGGCAGCGCCAGCGTCGAGAAGAGTGCGTCGCCGCGGATGGTGAGGTCGTAGGTCGACCGACCGGGCGAGAAGAGCCCCGCGTAGCTGGTCACCGATGCGGCGGCGCCTCCGGTCGTGCTCCGGATGACGGTCAGCTCGTTCAGGATGATATCGCTGCCCTTCATCGAGGTGCCGATGCCGTAGCTGCAGGCAGAGAAGACGACCACCAGGACCGGGGCCGTCACCCAGGCGAGCTCCCGGCGATCCAGCCGCTGCAGGACGAAGTAGCTGGCGGGACCGATGAGCAGGATGTACCCGATCAGGACGGCCAGCAGCAGCTCGGCCGGCGGGACCTCCAGGGCCGGCAAGTTGGAGAGCGCCTGGAGCACCGTGTTCCCGACCTCTTCCTCCAGCGGGCCGGTCAGCCCGAAGCGCTCCAGGATCCGGCTGTCGGGGATCAGCCGAGACCACAGCAGCGGCGCGCCGGCCCACGCCCGGAACGGCTCCGTGGCCAGGTCAAGGCCCAGCCAGGTCACCCTGCCGGCGCCGCGCATGACGGTCGCGAACAGGGCGCCGTTGGCCGGTCCGACCAGCCGGACCGCCCCGTCCCGCAGCTGCCCCACGGACACGGTGGCGGCCGGCGTCTCGGTCGGGGCGGGCGCCCCGATCCAGGCGCCAAGGCCGGCCAAGCTGGCGTCATCGACCGCAGAGACCTCCCCCACGGGCAGCAGGTCGGCGAACGCGGCGGCGCGACCCTGCCAGTCAGGGCCGCCCAGCACGACCAGCTGTCCGCCGGCCGCCACCCAGCGCTCCAGCGAGCGGCGCTGCGCCTCGGTCAGGCCGCCGGAGTCGGCCGCCCAGACGATCGTCTCGATGCCGCGCATGGGCTCCGGCCGTTCCGGCAGGTCCGCGGCGGTCATGCCGATCGGCTCGGGCAGGCCGCTCCCCCGGGCGATCAGCTGGGGCCGCAGATTGCCGCCGCCATCGCCGACCACCGCCACGTGGCCGGTGGTGCGCTCCAGCACCCGCACATCGCCGTCCGCCGTGGCCAGCTGCTTGCCGTCCTCGTTCGTGAAGCGCACGGTGACGGTCCTGCCGAAGGCTGGCGGACGGACGTAGATGGTCACCTGCTTGCGCGATCCGGCCGGCAGCTCCACCGCGCGCCTGACCGTGCCGTCCTCGCCCTCGGCCACCAGGTAGCCGTTGACCGGCTCCCCGTCGTTGGCGAGGCTGACTGCGACGGCCGCCCAGCCGCCGGCCTCGAACCGCCCGCCCATCAGGGTCCGGGCCTGCAGGCTGACCGGGTCCGCCGCCGCGGTCACCCCCGGTATGGCGCCCAGCAGCGTCGCGGCGATCATGATCGCGACGGCGGCGCGCGGGACGGCCCGGGATCGGTGCGTCATCTTCCTCAATCGAGCGCTGGGCGGGGACCGATGCCTACCGAAGACGCACTCGCCCCCCGCCGGGTTGCACCCTGGCGGCAGTCTAGGGTGGTGCGCGGGCCGATGCTACACTCGGGCCCGCCACGCTCCGCCCGGTGAGGATCCGGCTGCCCCATGGAATCGACGGGAGCCCGGCTCCCCGATCTCGAGTCTCATCTGGAGCGCCAGATGCGCGCCCAGGAACGCCAGCTGGCGGTGGCCCGGCTGGCCATCGTGGGTGCCGCCCTGGTGGCGATCGCCCTGTTCCGCAGCCGGCTCGAGACCTTCCCGTGGCTCTTCGGCCTCGGCCTGGCGGTGGTGCTTTACACCACGGCCATCTTGGTCCTGATCCGCCGCTTCCCGGCGCGCGAGGTCGGGATCGTGGCGACGGCCCTGGACATGGTGGTGGTCAGCCTGGCGATCTACGTCGAGCCCCGGGCCATCGACGCCTTCCTGTTCTACGTGCCGGTGATCCTGGGCGTGGCCCTGCGCTACGGCCTGGGTGCATCGGTCTGGGCCTCGGCGGTCATCGCCTTCATGTACGGCTCGGTCGTGCTGCTGGCGACCGGCGAGGGGGCGCCGGTCCGCGAGCTTATCCCGGTGCGCCTGGGATACCTGCTCGGCCTGGGTCTGGCGGCCGGCCTCTTCGCCCGGGTGGTGATCGGTCGCGCCGCGGAGAACGCCCGCCTCCAGCAGCGCCTGGAGGAGGAGGAGCGTGAGCGGGCCCGGGCGCGCGAGGCGGAGCTGCTGAGCCAGCTGGCGCGAGAGTTCGGCAGCTCGCTCGAGCGGGGGGCGACGGTCGAAGCGATCGTGCGGGCGGCGGCCCCGCTGCTCGGGGAGCTGACCTGGCTGCTGCTGGTCGAGCGGGACCCGGACGACCCCGGCGCGCTCGACCGACTGGTGCTGGCCTCGGTCAACGGCCACGACCCGGCGGCGGTCGATCGTCTGGCGCAGCACCTGGCCGCGCGCCAGCCCCGGGTGGGGGAGGGGATCGCCGGGGGGGCGGCGGGCACGGTCTCGGCGGTCGTCACCCCGGCCGGCGAGACGCCACCATCCATGACCGGTGACCCGGACGGGGTGGCGCTGCTGGGGCTGCGGTCGCTGCTGGCGGTGCCGATCGTGTCGCGCGGACGGGTCCGCGGGGTGCTCGTCTCCGCCAGCACGGCGGGGCCGATGCTGGGCGAGGGCGAGGCGCGGCTGGCGATGGCCATCGCCGAGCGGGCGGGTCCCGCCCTGGAGAACGCCGCGCTGTGGGCCGACCTCCAGGAGCAGGTCGCGCGCGAGCAGCGGGCGCAGCAGGCCAAGGACGACTTCCTGTCGGTGGTCAGCCACGAGCTGCGCACCCCGCTGACCAGCATCCAAGGCTACTCCCAGCTCCTGGAGGCCCGCATCCGCGACGCGTCCGGGCCCAAGGAGATGTCGCAGATGCGCGTCATCCGGTCCCAGGTGGCGCGGATGCGGAGGCTGGTGGACGACCTGCTGGACGTCAGCCGCATCGACCGCCGTGGGGGCGTGAGCATCGAGCCGGAGCCGCTGGACCTGGCGGAAGAGATGCGCGAGGCGGCGGCCCGGACCGAGCGCGAGCACCCGGACCGGCGGATCACCCTGGAGCTGCCCGACAGCCTGCCGATCCGCGCCGACCGCGACCGGATCGGGCAGGTCCTCACCAACCTGCTGGACAACGCGGTGAAGTACTCGCCGGACGGCGGGCAGGTCACCCTGCGCGCCACCTCGCTGGGGGACTGGGTCGAGGTGCGGGTGGCCGACGTCGGGGTCGGGATCAGCCCCGACCAGGCCGAGCACGTGTTCGAGCGCTTCTTCCAGGTGGATGGGGGTGCTGCCAGCCGCCGCTTCGGCGGCCTGGGCCTGGGCCTCTACATCACCCGTGCCATCGTCCACTCGCATGGCGGCGAGATCAGCGCCGAGCCCAATCGCGACGCCGGCCGCGGGACCGTGATCCGGGTGCGCCTGCCGCGCCGCGCCCGGGTCGCCGAGGACTTCCGTCCGGCCACCGACGAGCCGCCGCCGTTCGTGGCGCGCCGCGGGTAGACTCGCGGCCATGCCCCAGGTTCGGCCCCTCCGGGGCATCGGCTACGCCCTCGACCGCTATGCCGCCGCCGGGGTCCCGGACCGGGTGCGGCTGCGCGACGAACCCCCGCCCAACGCCGGCCGACGCGTCGTGGACGTCGGCGACCTCGTGTGTCCGCCGTACGACGTGATCTCCCCGGCCCAGCAGGCGGCGCTGCTGGCGCGCCACGACCGCAACGCGATCCGGCTGGAGCTTCCCGCGGAACGCGACCCGCATGCCGCCGCGGCCCGGACGCTGGCCGCCTGGCTGGCGGATGGGACGCTGGAGGCCAGGCCGGAGGCATCGGTCTATTACTACGCCCATGCCACTCCTGCCCGGCCGGACGAGCCGACGGTCCAGGGCGTGCTGGCCAGGGTCCTGCTGGAGCCGTTCGGGGAGGAGGTCCGGGCGCACGAGCACACCCTGCCGGGTCCCAGGGCGGAGCGGCTGGCGCACCTGCGCGCGACGAAGACCCAGGTCTCGCCCATCCTGGCCGTCTACTTCGACCGCTCGGAGCGCTACCGCCACGTCATGAGCCGGGCCTGGAGCGACGAGTGGCGGGCGCGCGACGGCGACGGCCTGCTGCACACCCTGGCCGCCGTCGAGCCGGACGAGCGGCTGACCGGCTTCCTATCGCGCCAGCGGATCTTCATCGCCGACGGCCACCATCGCTACGAGACGGCGCTCGCTTACCAGGCCGAAATGCGCGCCGATCCGCGGCGGGCGAATGCCCCGCCGGGCTCCCTGGCGGCCGACTGGATCATGATGGTCCTAATCAACGCCGAGGTCGAGGAGCTCCAGATCCTGGCCACCCATCGCCTCGTGCTGGAGGCCGATGCGGACGCGCTTCGCTCCCTGGTGGCCGAGCCCGGGCCGCTATGGCAGGCCCAACCGGCCGATCCGGCCGAGCTGGCGGCGCGCCTTGCGGCGCTGGGCGACGCCGATCAGCCGGCCTTCGGGCTGGTCCTGCCCGGGGGCGCCGGCTGGCTGGTGGTGGGGGATGCCGACGCGGTGGCCGATCGCATGCGTCGCGAGCGGTCCAGCGATGCCGTGCGAGAGCTGGACCTGGCGGTGCTGCACGCCGCCATCCTGGCCGACCGCCTGGGGATCGATGCCGACGGGGTCGCCGCCGGCAGGCGCCTGGCCTACACTAGGAGCGAGGCCGAGGCCCGCGCCGCGGTGGACCGCGGCGAGGCCATGGCGGCGATCCTGGTGCGCCCCACCCGGCTGGACCAGATGGCCGACGTGGCGAGCGCCGGCGACGTGATGCCGCAGAAGTCCACCTATTTCTATCCCAAGCTGCTGACCGGGTTGGTCCTCAACCCGCTGGAGGACGAGTAACCGCGCCATGGTGCAGGCGATCAAGCGCGACGAGGTCTACATCGAGCCGGAGGGCATCTACGTCGAGACCCAGCAGCCCGAGCGGCGCAGCAGGAAGCCACCCCTGCTGCTGGTGCACGGCGCGCTGACCGGCTCCTGGATGTGGTCGTCCTTCGCCGCCCACTTCGCCGAGCGCGGCTGGGAGGCGCACGCCATGAACCTGCGCGGCCACTACACCTCCGACGTGGCCGACCTCTCGTCCGTCTCCATGCGCGACTACGCGGACGACATCGGCGTCGCGATCCGCCACCTGGGGCGCCCGCCGGTGGTCATCGGCTGGGGCTTCGGTGGCCTGGCTGCCATGCTCCACGCCGAGCGCAACCGGGTGCTGGGCCTGGTCCTGCTGGCCCCCTCGCCGCCGGCCGCGGCCCTGCCCCGGCGGCCCAGCGATCACGAGCTCAAGGATGTGCCGGCCGTCTACGATGCGCGCTGGTGGGGCTGGATCCAGCCCTGGGACCGGCTGCGCGAGATGATGCCGGACCTGACCGATGACGAGATCGAGAAGGTGCAGGAGATGCTGGACGGTGCTCGGGAGTCCGGCAGCGCGCGACGCGAACGGATGCGCGGCATCAGCGTGGAGCACGCCGGCATCGACGTGCCCGCCCTGGTGATCGGGGCCGGCCTGGACGACGTCATCCATCCCAACGAGGCCCGGCGCACCGCCGACCTGCTGCGGGCGACCTACGAATACTTCCCGTCCGCGTCGCACTTCGGCCTGGTGATGGGCTCGGACACCTGGCCGCAGGTCGCCGGGTCGGTGCTCGGCTGGCTGGAGGAGCGGCGCCACGCCATGACCGCGACCCTGACCGCGGTGGGCGCCACGCGCTAGATAGGCCGATGGCCCCGGAGGAGCTCCGGGGCCATCGTGGAATCAGGGGGTGGACGCGCCCTAGCCCATGCGGCGCCGGACCGCCTGCAGGTTCAGGGCTCCCAGTCCACCGATGGCTGCCAGGACCAGCAGCCCAAGGGCCGCGGCCGGGAGACCACCCTGTCCGGGCTGCGAGACCGCAGTGTCAGGCAGGCCGCCCATCCCCGGGCCGCCCTGGCTTCCCTGCACACCGCTCTCGCCATTCCCGTTTCCGTTGCCGTTCCCGTTCTCGCCGGGCGAGACTGCGGACTCGACGTTGTTCAGGACGATGATCGTGGTGATGGCATCGGCCGCCACCTCGAACTCGTCACTGCTGGCCTCGGTTGAGACCTCGGTCAGGACATGGGTGCCAACGTCCACGGTGACCGTGGCGATGCCGCCCACGGTGCTGAACGGCTCACCGTCGTTCAACATGAATTCGGCATCGGTCGGGTCGCAGTCCTCCAGGTTGGGCGCCTCGCCCTCCATGAAGAACTCCACTCCGGCCGCCTCCGCCTGGCAGAGGTACTTCAGGACCTTGACCTGGCCCTGCTCGGCAGCCTGGGCCTGGTAGTTGACCACCACGATGGCGGTGAGCTGGTCGGCCCCGACCGTGAACTCGGCGGTGGCGCCCGACATCTCCTCACGGATGAGGTAGTCGCCAGGCTCCAGGCTGATCTCGACGATGCCGTCCGCATCGGTCGTCACCGTGTCGACCAGGGTCTCGCCCTGCCAGATCGTGAAGGTCACGTCTGCCCCGACGCTGCAGCCCTCGCCGGGCTCAACCTGCTGAACGCGGAAGGTGGGGCTCACCGGGCCGAAGACGTCGAACTCGGTGCGGGCCTCGCCGTCCGTCGGGCAGAAGATCTTCTCGACTTCCAGCGTCCCGGACTCCTCCTCCTGCTCCACGCAGGTGTTCACGATGGTCCAAGTGCCGTCGCCGTTGTCGATCACGGAGAGGCCGCTCTCCGGGTCGTCATCGGTGATGGTGATGACACCCTCGGCCGAGACCTCCACCGTCAGAGATCCGCCGGTGTCGCAGGTCTCGTCCGGGTTGGCGGTTTCGGTCAGGGTGTAGGTTCCTTCGGCCAGGCCGGTGAAGGTCACCTGCCCGAGCTCATCGGTGGTCATGGTGACGTCCAGGTCACCCTCACCCACCAGGTTGAGGTCCACGTCGGCGAGCGGGCTGCCCTCTTCATCCTCCTTGACGAGGGCGAGGTCCGCGGAGACCTCCGACTCGACGTTGTTCAGGACGATGATGGTGGTGATCTCGCCCGCGGCGATGTCGAACTCGGTGGCAGCCCCGGTGCTGACCTCGGCCAGGACGTGGGTCCCGACCTCAAGGTTCACGACCGCGATGCCGCCCGTCGTGCTGAACGGCTCGCCGTCATCGACCGTGAACTCGGCGTCGCCCGGCTCGCAGTCCTCCAGGTTGGGCGCCTGGCCCTCGGTGAAGAACTCGACGCCGGCCACCTCTGCCTCGCAGAAGTACTTCAGGACCTTGAGCTGGCCCTCCTCGGCCTCCTCGGCCACGAAGTTCGTGACCACGATGGCGGTTATCTGGTCCGCGCCCACGCTGAAGCTGGCGGTGGCCCCGGACATCTCCTCACGGATGACGTAGTCGCCGGGCTCCAGGCTGAACTCGACGATGCCATCCTCCCCGGTGACGACCGTCGTCACCAGCGTCTCGCCCTGCCAGATGGTGAAGGTCACGTCGGCGCCGACCGAGCAGCCCTCCTCATCGGTCTCCTGCTGGAGCGTGCTGATTGGGTCGGTTGGTCCGAAGATGTCGAACTCGGTGCGGGTCTCGCCGTCGGTGGGGCAGAAGAACTTCTCCACCTCCACCAGGCCGGACTCCTCCTCTTCGCCGCCCTCGCCGCCGCCGCACACGTGGCTCAGGACCAGGTTGGCGTCCTCGGTCTGGTTCACGTTGAAGGTGGCGAGCGCAGTGACGAGCGTGTCGTCGGCGTCGAGCGTCACGTCGAAGTGCATGGCCCCGGTTCCCTCGCCCGGGAAGTAGCCGTCCACGGTGACGTCGCCCGCCGTCTCGAAGGTCGCGGTCAAGCTGCCGCTGGTCGTGCCGTCGGAAAGCTGGTTGGCGACGAAGTGCCAGAGCACCATGCCAGCTTCAACATCCGCACATTCTTCTTCGTCCCCGGCAAACTCCGGGTCGTCGCTGGATACTCCCTGGTGCGCCTCCTTGAGCTCGACCGTGGCACCGCTCACGTGCGTCGCGAGCGCCGGGCGGGTCAAGGTCGCCAGGGAGAGGACCAGCGCAACGATGGCGAGCACCGAGATGCTCATGCGCCCTAGCGATGGTCGCGGGCGCTCCGCTGCGTGGATCAAAGGTGACCCCCTTCCATTCAGATGGGCGGGGGAGGCCTATCCCCCGCCAGGCCGTGGTGGTTCCCGGGTTGCGACCTTGCTGGCCGCTCCCGTTGCGGTGGCGGAGGGATGCATGCTTCGTACCAGTACCAAAGTCCCAGCTCTGCGCCGGCGGCTCCCGTGCCTTGGGTTTGGAGCGCGAGTGGGCTTGGGGCGTAGGGCGGGGTTGGGCCGGGGGTTGGGCGTGGCGGGCGACCTTCGGCGGCGAATCGTCACCTGCTGGTGCTATCGGCCAGGAAACGCCCCAGAACTGCGCCGTCCGGCGTGATTCCCGGCCGTATCAGTCACCCACTGGCGAATTCGGCCAAGTTGACCAGGGGTGGCGCCGATTCGTGGTCGATACCGCCACCCACTGGCGATTCAGCCGAGACCTGCCGGGCCCCGCCGGGCGAACTTCGGGCGGCGAATCGCCACCTGCTGGTGCTATCGGCCAGGAAACGGCCCAGAACAGCGTCGTCCGGCGTGATTCCCGGCCGTATCAGTCACCCACCGGCGAATTCGGCCAAGTTGACCAGGGGTGGCGCCGATTCGTGGTCGATACCGCCACCCACTGGCGATTCAGCCGAGACCTGCCGGCAGCCCCGCCGGGCCACGCTGGCTTGGGATGGTCTGGTTTGAGCCGGTTCCGACGCGCTTGCTATACTCGCCTCCGTCCTCGACACTCGGGACGACAGGGCCGCATTCGTCTAGAGGCCCAGGACACCGCCCTCTCAAGGCGGAGATCACCGGTTCGAATCCGGTATGCGGTACCACTTCCACCCACGATATCTGGTAGTTCGAGATCAGATTGCACACCAGATGTTGTGGTCTTCACCCGATCGAACATGTCTGGGAGCCCTTATTGGAGCCCTTATGGCGGCCGGTGCGCGCCGCGCCGCTGCGCCGAGGAGCGCGTCGAGGCGGGCCAGTGATCGCCAACGCCGAAGGTCAGGCCGATGCAGTTCCCGGCCGGCGTGCATACGCGACAAGTGCGCCGGCGATGCCGAAGGCGAAGATCCAGACGACGGACAAGAGCTGCTCGACGGGAAGCGACAATTTCGTCAGGATCGCCCATCCGAATCCCAGGAACCAACCGGCTCCGAGGACATTCGACCAGGTGACCCATCTCGGCGACGGACGCACCAGCATCGCAATGGCGAGCAGTACCGCCAGCAGCGCACCGCCAATGAAGATCGCAAGGTCAAGCAGATCGACCAAGAAGAATGCGATCCCACCGCTGCTGATTCCCGCAATCAGCCACAGGACGCCTGCGAGTTTCTGTGAACCCATCATCGGTCTCCTTACTCTAGTGCTGAGGCCGCCGCCTGCGACCCCTGCTCGCGGTGATGCTCAAGGTGGTGTCCAAGGTCGCGACGGCGACTACCTGCGCGGATGCGTGGCCCCGAAGATCGCCATCGAGCCGACCGTCTCGAGCTCGACGTGCTCGAACGATGCTCCGAGGATCTCGCCGAGCCCCTCCTGGGTGTCGCCCAGGTTGTCGAAGATGCCCCGGCGGTTGTTGGCATCGAGGATCTTCCGCGACAACCATGTGTGTGGCCCCGAGTGCCCGAGGATCGATGCGCCGAAGAGGACGCCAGTCGGTGCGAGGACGGCAGCCAGGTTGGCCACGGCCACCGCCTTGCGCGAGAGCGGTCCCGGCAGGCAATGGATCACACCGTGCAGTGCCGCGGAATCGAACGGTCCAGCGAGGGGAAGCGGCTTGAGGAGGTCGGCCTCGACAGCCGTAATGTCCAGGCGCTGCAGGCGCCGGGAGGCATGATCGAGGACGTGCACGTTGGGGTCGAGGATGGTGACGGGGCTGCCCGCGGGCAGGCCGGCTCGTTCCAGGAAGTAGCCGGTGCCCGGGCCGACGTCCAAGTGCCGAAGGCGGATGTGCCGCCGGTATCGCTCCACCAGAAGAGTCGTCGGGCAGCGCCACACCACCCGGGTAAAGAAGCCGAGGATCAGAGGGTCGTAGACCTTGAGGAAGAACGGGGTGTACTCGCTCTGGCCGCGGTAGGCAGGATCGTCACGGTCCATCAAGGTCCCCTTGCCACACCGCATTCAGGCTCATCGCAGGCTCCCCCGACCTGCCCAGGTTAGGCCGAGCCGAAGGGGGACGCCGACGAGGAGGAAGGGCAGGGCGAAGCCAAGCCCCAGGATGAAGGCCATCGGGCTCGTCACCATCCCGAGCACGGCGCCGTGCCTCCGCCCCTGCCAGAGCCAGACGCCGGCCAGCGCGTCCATCGCGCACACGGCGACGAACGACCAGCCGAGCATCGAGAACCGCTCCGCCCCGAGCGCTTCGAAGGGCCCGCTCATGGACCGGAAGCCCCACGGCGTCATGGGCAGCTCTCCGTGCCGACCGAAATGGAGGAGGGCCCAGACCGCGCCTGTGCCGAAACCGATGCCCAGGGCGAGATACGTCGCCCCCGCGATGCGCAGCGCAGTCACGGTCGAATCGCCTCCGGCTCGGCGGACGTCACGGGGCCATTGGATCCTCGAGCCGGTCCCGCGACACCTGACCCTCCAGCAATTCCTTGAGCACCGGGAGGCCCGCCGCGATCTCGCGTCTCAGGCTGGCGCCGATTAGGGGCGCTGCCAGTCGAGACAGGCCTCGTGGCTCCAGCTCGACCCGTGACGTGACCTTGGTTCCGTCCGGCGTCGCTTCGAACAGGTAGGTGCCGTGGCCGGGCATGGGACCCGACGGAATCCTGAACCGTACGGTTGTGTTCGGCTCGTAGGCCACGAACTCGTTGCTCGCCTCCATCTTCCGCCCCATGAATTGGCGGACGAACGCATACCGTGTGCCCACACCGAGCGGGCCTTCGGTGAGCCTCCGCACCTCCACGAGTCCCGCTTGCCACTCTGCCGAATGGGTGAGGTCGCTCACGTAGGCGAACACTTCCTCGACAGGGCGCTGGATGACGACGTTGCCTTCCTCCCTGATCATCTCGCCTCCCTCGATTGAAGCCCGGTGTCGATCGCTCCGAACCGGGCCGTTAGAATGGAGCGGAACACTAGAGTAATGCACTAGCGCTTCGCGCTGCTATTCTGTTCAATGCCATGACTCCCGTCAAGCGTTCGGAGGCGGGTTCCCCGTCAAGACGCGAGCGTGCCCAGGCCACCCAGCGCCGGATCGTCGAGGCGGCCTACCGGCTCTTCTGCGAACGCGGGTACACGGCGACGACGTTCAAGCAGATCGCCGAGGCCGCCGGAGTCGCCGTCCAGACCGTGTACTTCACGTTTCACACGAAGTCGACCCTGCTGAGCCGGGCCTACGACTACGCGGTGATGGGCCACGAGGAGCCGCAGGTCCCGGTCGACCAGGCGTGGTATCGGCAGATGGTCGCCGCGGCGGACGTCGTCGCAGCGATCCGCCACCTCGTCACCGGTGTCGGCGAGATCACGCGCCGCGTGACGCCGCTCTACCTGGTCGCGCGCGGCAATGCGTCGGGCGATCCTGAAGTTGCCCGGGTCGTCGACTTCCACGAGCGCTGGCGTGCGGATGGCTACCGCGAGATGCTGGAGATTCTGCGCGCCAAGGCGTCCCTTTGCGTCGGGCTGAGTCCGGAGCGTGCGAACGACCTGTTGCTCCTCTACGCCGGTATGGACAACTACCACCAGCTGGTCGACGTCCGTGGCTGGGCGTATGACGAGTGGGTCGATTGGACCGTCTCGGTGGTGGCTGACCAAATCTTTGGCCGCCATGCTGGTGCTCGGGCCGATGACGCGGAGGAGCCCCTATGAACGTTGTTCCTTGCGTCTCATGCGTCCCTTGGAGGGCTCCGTGGACGCGGCTGAGACGCTTGAGACGGTTCACTGAGAATCCGGTATGCGGTACCAAATTCCTCAATTTGAGCCCGATCCACGCTCGGATCGGGCTCTTTTGCGCCCGCGGCGCGGCGGCTTGGTCCGTTATCCGGCCGCGACCCGAGAGCCTCCACCGCGTCTGCACTGCGCGATGGATCGGCTCAACCAGGGGTGAGATCGAGCACCGCATGACAGGTCTCAAGGTCAATTGGTACGGATACCTGCTCGTGCGTGACGAGCCAGCCGTTCGATGCTCGCTCCCATCCGGCCGTCCATCGGACCCACAATTCAGTCTGTTCGCCATGCACTGTGCGGCCGGCCATCCGGTTGAAGCTGTGACTAAAGGCGATGCCTTCGCCGGCTTTGATCTCGAGGTCTCGCACTTCGTAGTCGATCGGGCCCTCGAACGCGGCGAACGTTTCCTTCCATGGCCGACGATAGGCATCTGTACCGACGTACTGAAGCGGCGGGACTAGGTCGAACGAGACGATTCGTCGCCGGAGCCATGACCGCTAGGCTCGATCGTTTGGAGTCGGTCGGCCTCATCCAGCGCACGCCCGACAGCGCCGATCGGCGATCGATGCGGATACGATTGACCAGGGCGGGCAGCGAGCTGGCTGTCCGCGCACTCGACGCCGTCATCGCTGCCGACGAGGCCTTCTTAGCGCCCCTCAGCAGTCCGGACCGGCGGCTGCTTGCTGAGCGCATGAGACAGATCCTCCTGCACGCCGAGAGTGCGGACCCCTCCAGACGCCGTGCCTGACCGCCTGTTCGCCGAGGCCGACCAAGCCGAACACTACGACCGCCTAGGCCCGCCGGACGAGCGCGACGACTTCCGCGTTTACCTGCCGATGATCCTGGACGCGCGTTCGGTCCTTGACTCGTAGGGAGGCGGTCGGACTGATCGGAACCGGCGTGTCGTCGCGGCGGTGAACGAGGGCGAGCGACGGGACCCGAACTCGCGCCTTCTTGGGGTCACGAGTGTCGCCGACCTCGGGAACGGAAAGGGCGGGCGAGCCCTTATTGGAGCCCTTATCGCTCCTGTCTCATGTGTCTCATGCGTCTCTTCTTGGTACTGGGTGAACGCGGCTGAGACGTATGAGACGGTTCACTGGAAGTCCGGTATGCGGTACCAAACCACCACAAGATGTGGTAGTCGGCTGGTGCTGCTTCCGCAGCATCTTGTGGTTTGCCCCGTGATCGAACTCACCCAATCGCACAATGGACCCTTATTTGGACCCTTAAGGGCCGCGAGCGACACAGCCACTGACTGAGTAGGCAACGTTATGGGGAGGGCTGGACCTTCAGGCCACCTGAAGGTCTAGGGTGACGCTGTGGGCCGTGACCTGGAGTGGTGGGAGATGAGCGTGCCGTCGTGATCCCCGACGACCGTCGCGAGGGCGTCGCTCTCGACGCCAGCAGGACGGTCTTCGCTCGCTCCACCTCCTGTGTCACGTGATCATCGCCGGCCGGGTCAGGACAGGCCATCGAGCCCTGCCAAGCACTAGGCCGCTTACGTCACCAAGTTCGACCACGTGATCATGGGCTCTCGACATCCTCGGGGCGGCTCGGCCCGGAGCCCCGGTAACTGGTGGTACTCAGTCGAGCCGCCGCCCCGCCATTCGAGACCAGTAGGCGACGAGCGCGCCCGCGACGCCGAAGCCGGTGATCAAGCCGGTCGAAAGAAGGGGGCCAGGTTTGTCGAGCCGTGTGAGTGCCAGGGATCCGAAGACAATCAGCCACGCGACGCCGGCGACGGCGGACCAGCGCACGACCCCCGGCCCCGGGCGGGCAATCAGCAGAACGCCAATCAGCAGAGCCACGATCGCGCCACCTAGGACCAGGGCGGGCAGGGCTGGGTTCTGCAGCAGGACCCCCAGGTTCTCCATGTTCTCCCCAACGAAAACGATGATCAGGAGTCCCGCACAGGTCAGGCCAGCCATGATCCAGAGTGCGCCTGCAAGTCGGAAACGGCCCATCACCCACCGCCTTTGCCGACAGTTTCGTCGGCGTCCCTCTGAACACCAGTCTGCACGGTCTCCGAACATCTACCCATCAGAGCTCCTCTACCGGACCGCACTGACCACTGAGTCGGCCAGTTCTTAGACCGCACCCGAGCCCGGCCGGGACGAGGCGGCCATCCGATGGGCAACGCCACGCCTGTCCAAGCACTGGCTAACGCCTACGCACTGCTCGAGTTGCCGCTGCCGTCCGCCCCAATGCCGTTGGCGACGTAACCCTTCCACCACATCACGGCCGCGGCGATCAGGAGCAGAACCGCGCCCAGCAATTCGGTCCCGAAGGTGACGGGAACTGCCAGCAGGGCGACGCTCAGCGCAAAGCTGACGCCCGTCCACCTCGGGAGCCTGCCATCCCGCCAGATGGCAACCGCGAAGAGGAACGCACCAATCGTCCCGCACGCAGAAGACACGCCCACCAGCGCCAGACCGAGAGCGCTCCTGAAGCTTGCCTCGGCAACCGCGATCACCTGCCGTGCGCCCTGCTGGTACAGGTCGGCGATCACCGGTCCATGGACGGCAAGGAACGTCGCCAGCGGGATCACCAACGCGACTCCCACGACGGCGAGCACGAGTGCCGGCAACGCGAACGCGTTTCCCCTCCGATCGGTCAGGTAGCGGTAAAGCCCGAACAACCCGAAAAGGTGCAGCACCCCGCCAACGAGGATGATCGTCCAGCCGGAGACGTAGCCAGCGGAGGGTGCGGCCCGGCAGCAGGCGCCTGGATCGTCCAGCTCGACCGGACCGCGCAGGATGATGCCCAGCGCGAACAGCAGTCCGGATAGAGCGAGAGCGATCAGCCCGAGGTTGGTCTCGCGCGCGGTTTGAGCCTGCATCGTTGTCCTCCTGTGCCGGCCTCCTCCGGCGCTCTACGTCAATGGCCCGGTCGCAGGAGGTCGCGAACCGGGAGCACGAGGCCAACCACGGCGACCGCCGCGAGCCCGGCGTAGAAGTAACCGGTCCAGTACTGGTCGACGAGCATCCGGGCGGCGACTGCCCCGACCGTGATCGGAAGGAGCCAGATCGCGTACCAGGCCCACCGCTCGCCGCGTCGATAGGGGATGAGCGTGACCACCAGAGCCAGAAGGCCGAATCCGGCGCCGAGCAGGCCGAGGATTGCCAGGTCCATCGCGTAGAGGGAGGCCACCTCCCGGTCTTGCTGGGCGAACTCGTCCCATGTCCGGCCGGCGAGCTCCGTCTGTTCGCCGGCCGGGGTGAGCGCGACCCAGAGGGCGGCGAGGGCCGCGAACGTCGCGACGATCGCGAGCGTGCCCCAGCTGATCCAGGGCACACGAGCACTCGGCAGTGACGTCACTGGACACCTCGCGTCGCGTCGGAACGATCCCGCCGCGTCATTGCAGGCCCCCTCGATTGGCCAGGACGAGGCCCACACGGATCGGCACCCCGGCCAGCAGGAATGGGAGGGCGAAGCCCAGCCCCAGCACGAACGCGACTGGGCTGGTCGCCAGACCAAGCGCCGCTCCGCGTCGCCGGCCCTGCCAGAGCCAGACGCCGGCCAAGACGTCGAGCGCGCAGACGCCGACGAGGATCCACCCGAGGGCCAGGAAGCTCACAGGGCCGAGCTCTTCGAAGGGGCCGCTCAGGGAACGGAACCCAAACGGCGACAGCGGCAGCTCGCCGTTGCGTGCGAGGTGGTCGAGGGTGATAGCGGTCGAGACGCCGAAGCCGACGCCCAGGACGACATATGTGACGCCCGCGGCTCGGATCGCCCGCGGCACGGAGTTGCCCGCCTTCATGGCTTCGGCGTGAGAGTCGCCGGGACTTGTCCGCATGTCATATCTATGGCCACGATGTCATCACTATGACATCAGCCTCCGATTTGTCAAGAACCTGATCGACGTCCACGGTCGTCCCTGTTGCTGGCGATGGCACCATGGCTCACGCCAACGGGACGATGCATCGCCGAGGGAGGTCAAGATCAGCCACGCTGGCTCGCGGCGGCCGAGACGCGCGCCCCTCGCCCGGCCAGCCTGCGATGCGCCCACGCCTTGCTCTGCGGACATTCGACCAGGCGGTGAATTGACGGCTGATCGACCGGCGCCCCCCGATCCAGTGGCACTGCCCCTGGACGCAGGCACGCGCTCAAAACCACAAGAGTCGACCGGCGATGGCTCCGAAAGCGCGCCCCTGAAAAGCTGCCCCGGGCGGCGCGGGCCGCTGTTGCCATGACATGGAGAGCCTGCGTCTCCCACGGCCCTCCAGCGACGGCTTTTCAGACCCCCGGTGGGCTCTTGACAGATCCGCGAATGGTGTCATAGTCATGACACCATGGCCATATATGTGACATGAGCGCCGTCCCCGCGACCCGCCACACCGAAGCCACCCGCAGGGTCATCCTCGACGCGGCGGTCGACCTGTTCCTGGAACGCGAGAGTGACGGCTTCTCGGTCCAGGAGGTGGCCGACCGGGCCGGCCTCACCCATCGCACGGTGTACCGTTACTTCCCGACCCGGCAGGAGCTCGTGGGCGCGACCGCCGAGCGCCTGGGCCCGGCGGTGGTGGATCAGCGCTTCGCCGAGGTGTCGACACTCGAGGAGTGGATCGACGCCCTCGGGCCTCACTTCGCACACACCGAGGCGAACCTCGAGCTCGTTCGCAGGGTCATTGCGACGATGTTCACCTCCGAGGACGGGCGGCTCCTCGGTCAGGACCTGCGCGAGCGGGACGCCCACCGCTGGCTGGTCTTCCGAGGTCAGTTTCCTCATCTCGCGGAGCGCGACGCCCGACAGACGTTCGCCACGCTCCGCCACCTCATGTCATCGACCTCGTACGTCCTCTACCGGCTGCGCTTCGGACTGCCGCCCTCCGAGGCGACCGAGGCGATCCAGCAAGCCGCTACCCAGATCGTGGAGCAGGCCGCCCGCCGTAATCGTGCGGCACGACCGAGGAGGAGGCAGTGACGGTCAGCAGTCAGGCCGTGCCGGGCGCGGTCGTCATGGTGAGCCTGGACGATTCGGCTTGTGAGGCTCCGGCCCGTGTCGGCACCAAGGCCGCCACCCTGGCCGTGCTGCGCCGCGCCGGATTCGCGGTGCCGCCGGGCGTGGTCGTGCCGGCCGATGCTCTCGGCGCCGCGGCCGACGAGCTTCCCCCAGGCGTTCGAGCGGCGCTGGCGAACGTTCCCGAGCTGCTAGGGTCGGGGCCATGGGCGGTGCGATCGTCGAGCACCGCCGAGGACACCCAGGCGGCGTCGTTCGCCGGCCAGTTCGAGACCGTCCTGGGCGTCGAGGCAGTTGGCCTGGCGGACGCGGTTCAGCGGGTGTGGCGGTCGGCGTCCAGCGATCGGGCCGAGGCCTACGGGGGCCAAGGTGTGCCGGGCTCGATGGCGGTGCTGATCCAGCCGATGATCGCCGCTGCTGCCGCCGGTGTGGCCTTCACATCCGATCCGGTCACCGGGCGCCACCGGACCGTCATCGAGGCGGTCGAGGGTCTCGGTGAGCGCCTGGTCTCCGGGGCGGCCACCCCCGAGCGGTGGGAGATGGGCGAGGACGGCTCGCTCGACGCGCCTTCGGGCGCGACGGCCCTGACCGCCGAGCAGGCGCAGGCGATCGGCGACCTCGCTCGCAGGGTCGAGGAGCATGTCGGGAGTCCCCAAGACATCGAGTGGGCGATCGCCGGCGGCTCGCTGTGGCTGCTCCAGGCCAGGCCGATCACGACCCTGCCGAGCGCCGAACAGGGGCTCATCCCCATCCCGATCGAGGTGCCGCCGGGCTACTGGGAGAGGGACACGTTCCACGAGCCCGTGCCGATCTCGCCGTTTGGAAAGATCATCCTGACCAAGCAGATCCTAGAAGTCTTCCCAGCGGTCTTCGCGGAGTTCGGCATCCTCCTCGACCGGGCCGAGACTGCCTTCATCGGGGGTTGGATGTATCGCCAGATGATCCCGCTCGGCGCGCCGCCTCCTGGCCGCGGCCGCTCTGGGCCGCCGCCCCGCTGGCTGCTGCGGATCCTCATGCGGCTGCATCCGGCGATCCGCCGACGCATCGGTGCTGCCCGGCAGGCAGTCGCCTCGGACCTGCCCATGACCGTCATCCGCCGCTGGGTCGGCGAGTGGCGCCCGGAGCACGAGGAGGAGATGGCCCGGGCCCTGGCGGTCGACTTTGGTTCGTTCTCCGATGACGAGCTGGCCGCCCAGCTCGACCACCGCATCGCGGTGTTCGGGCACCCTGCCCACGTCGTGGTGGCCGTCGCCTACTGGATCCTCGTCTACGAGGTCGCCGAGACCTGCCGCGAACTCCTCGGCTGGGACACCGCGAAGACGCTCACTCTCCTGGAGGGCCTGTCGACCACCTCGACCGAGCCGGCGCGACAGCTCGCCGACCTCGCGCAGCTGGCGCGGTCCACGCCTGCCATCAGGGAGCTGCTGACCAAGGTCGACGAAAAGACCCCCGGGCAGCTGACCGACGCGGACCCCGAGTTCGCCCGGGCGTTCTCGGACTTCGTCGAGGCCACCGGCCACCGCACGCTGCGGTACGACGTCATCGAGCCCACGCTCGCCGAGACGCCGCACGTCCTGCTCCGCCTCGTTGCCGACCAGCTCGAGCTCGAGTTCTCACCCGAACTGGCGGCAGAAAAGGCACTGCGACGACGGAACGCAACGGCCGACGAGGCCCGCCGTCGCCTGGCCTCACACCCGCCCGCCGTTCGGGAGCGTTTCGACCGCGCCCTGGCGCGTGCACGTGAGGCGTACCCGGCGCTGGAGGATCGGGTCTGGGCCACGTTCAGCGTCCAGGCGGCGCTCCTTCGCTACCTGGCCCTGGAGATCGGGCGCCGGCTCGCCGAGCGGGGCCAGCTGGCCGCCATCGACGACGTGTTCTTCCTGGAGGCGCAGGAGGCCCGGTCGGCGCTGTTCGACGGCGTCGACCGCGGGGAGACCACCCGGGTGGCGAAGGGCCAGCGGGCGTGGGCCATGACCCACCCCGGTCCGTACGCGTATGGCGACCTCCCACCCGACGGGCCCCCGTTCGATCTGCTGCCGCCTCCAGCTCGCCTCGTGAACCGCGGGGTCCTGTGGGGGACTGCCCAATTGTTCGGCGAGCCCCCAACGGCCCGGGACGACCGTGTCGTGGCCGGCACGCCGGCATCGGCCGGGCGGTACACCGGGACGGTGCGGGTGGTGATGGGTGAGCACCAGTTCGACAAGATCCGGGCGGGCGATGTGGTGGTGTGTCCGGTGACGTCACCGGCCTGGTCGATCGTGTTCCCCAGCCTGGGCGCCCTCGTCACCGATGGCGGCGGGATCCTCTCCCACCCCGCGATCATCGCCCGCGAGCACGGGATCCCTGCGGTTGTCGGTACCGGCAACGCCACCTCGGTGCTGAAGGATGGGGAGCGTGTCGCCGTCGACGGAAGTACAGGTGTCGTCGAGCTGGCCAATCGCGGGAGCCCGGAGCCCGTCGGTCGAGGAACAAGGTAGGCGCAGCGATGGACCGGGGTGGGGTCGAGATTTCCAAAGAGCAGTCGGAACCAAGCCGGGAGTTCGGCGAGGGTCGGGCGCCGCCACAGGGCGGCCGACCCCAGAATGAAGGGGGGTTGCGATGCGTAATGCATGGTGGGGCCTACTCGCGATAGCGGCCCTTACCGCGGTGGCGGGCCTGGTCGACCTCGCGACAGGCGTGACCTGGCAGGCGGAGGATGTGACAGGCAGCACGAGTGCCGAAATCGCGGCCCAGAGCAGCGCGGGTTTCAAGCTGATCGATTTCGTAGTCCGGACCCAGGGCCTCTCCCTCATCGCACTGAGCGTGCTGCTCGGTGCGGTTCTCCTCGTCGCCTATCGGCTGGACCGCCCCTGGGCCTGGTGGGCGATGTGGACGATGCCGGTGTTCGTGATCGCCAACTCGCTGCTGATGCTGGCCTTCGGTGCGTGGGGCCCGGCAATCACGGGGACGGTCGTGGCCTGGTGTCGGCGGTGATTCTCCTCGCTGGCGCACCGCGCTTCTTTGGGCGGTCGCGTCTTTAGCCGGAGACCGGTCATGCTCAGCTGAGGGCCGGCTGCCTGGACCCTTATCCGGACCCTTATCCGAACCCTTATCCGGACCCTTATCGATCCTGTCTCTTGCGTCTCATGCGTCTCTTCTTGGTGCTGCGTGAACGTGGCTGAGACGCATGAGACAGTTCACCGGGAATCCGGTATGCGGTACCAAACTCGCCCATTTCGGCCCGAACTGAGTTCAGGTCGGGCCTCTTCGTGCCCTGAACCTTGGCCGAGAACCCTAAATAGCAACTCATTCACGGGAACGCCTAGCGGCGTCATTCGCTGGTGCGTCCGGCAATCATCGCGAACCGTCAGTCACGCGGCCTGGTGCCCGCTCGTCAGCCGCCTGTGCTGCGAGTCCGAGCCGGATGCCGGCCAGGGCAATCTCTACACGGCTATCGACACCCAACTTGTCCTTGATGTGCGCGACATGAACGCTTGCGGTCTT
>JBOGSY010000005.1:0-19938 GCA_050691915.1 Candidatus Limnocylindria bacterium
CCACCCGGATGGGCGTGGCCGCCACCGTAATCTACGACGAGGCCAGGGTCATGGACCGATACGGGCTGCGGCCGGACCAGATGCTCGACTACAAGGCTCTCAAGGGCGACACCTCCGACAACATCCCCGGCGTCCCGGGGGTGGGGGAGAAGACCGCCAGCCAGCTCCTCCAGCAGTTCGGCTCGCTGCACGCCGTCTACGAGCGCCTGGACGAGGTGAAGGGCAAGCTGCGCGAGCGGCTGGCCGAGCACCGGGAGTCCGCCTTCCTGTCGCGCCAGGTGGGCCGGATCGTGACCGACCTGCCGGTGGAGCTGAACCTGGACGAGGCGCGCACCGGCCGCTACGACCGCCGGGCGGTGGCCCAGCGCTTCCGCGAGCTGGAGTTCCGCTCGCTGATCGACCGCCTGCCGCCGTCCAGCATCGCGCCCACCGGCCACGGGCCGGCGGAGCAGGAGACCGGCGGCGGGCTGCAGCTGTCACTCGACCTGCTGGGCGGCGCGGCCGCCGGTGCGGCGGGAGATGGCGCCACCGCCACCGGCACCACCGCCAGCGAGATGGCGGAGCCGGTGCGCTCCCGGCCGGACGCGGTGGCGGACCCGGGCGGTGCCATCGAGCACGCGGACCCCCGGATCGTGCGCGACGATGCCGACCTGGCGGAGCTGGACGCCTGGCTGGCGGCGCATGGCCCGGACCTGGCGCTCGGCTGGGCGGCCGGCGCCGGCCGGCCGCTGGACCGGCCGCCGCTGGGGATCGCCCTGGCGGGGACGGATGGGAGCGCCTGGTACCTGCCCTGGAGCGACGACCGGCCGCTGCCGTCGTGGTTCGGGCGCGACGACCGTCCGCTGATCGGCCACGACCTCAAACAGCTGATCACCATGCTCGCCGCGCGAGGCGTGGAGCTCTCGGGCGCGGCGGTCGACACGCTGGTGGCGAGCTACATGGTCAACCCGTCGCTGCGGGCCCAGACGCTGGACGACCTGGCCGCCAACCGCTTCGGGGCAACCCTGCCGGACCGCCCCCTGAACGCAGACACCGGGGCGGAGGAGGCGGCCACCGCGCGCCGCGCCGCGGCCGAGGCGCTGACCGCCGTGCTGGTCCGGCCCCTGCTCGAGGCAGAGCTGGCCGAGGCCGGCCTGGCGGCCCTCTTCCGTGAGGTGGAGATGCCGCTGCTGCCGGTCCTGGCCCGGATGGAGCTGGCGGGCGTGACCATCGACCGCGATACGCTGGCGGCCATGAGCGTCGAGTTCGGCGCCACCCTGGCCGAGCTGGAGGCGCGGATCTACGCGCTGGTCGGCCACGAGTTCAACATCGGTTCGCCCAAGCAGCTGGAGCAGATCCTCTTCCACGAGCTGGAGCTGCCGGCCACCAAGCGGACGCGCACGGGCTACTCGACCGACGCATCGGTCCTGGAGGAGCTGCGCGACAAGCACGAGGTGGTGGGCCTGATCCTGGAGCACCGCCAGATCTCCAAGTTGAAGGGCACGTACGTGGACGCGCTGCCCGGCCTGGTGGGGGCCGACGGCCGGCTGCACACCACCTACCAGCAGGCGGTGGCCGCCACCGGCCGGCTGTCGAGCATCGACCCCAACCTGCAGAACATCCCCATCCGCTCCGCGCTGGGGCGCCGCATCCGGCGCGCCTTCGTGGCGCCGCCGGGCAGGCTGCTGCTGGGCGCCGACTACTCGCAGCAGGAGCTGCGGATCCTGGCCCATGTCTCCGGCGACCCCGGCCTCAAGGCCGACTTCGCGGCCCACAACGACGTCCACCTGGCGGCCGCCGCCCGCGTGCTGGGCCTGGCGCCCGAGCAGGTCGGCCCGCGCGAGCGCAGCGTGGCCAAGATGATCAACTACGGCATCGCCTACGGGCTCAGCGGCTTCGGCCTGGCCCAGCGCCTGGCGATCCCCCAGGACGAGGCCGACCGCTACATCGCGGACTACTACGCCGCCTACCCGGGGATCCGCCGCTACACCGTGGAGATGAAGATCCTGGCCCGCGACCAGGGCTTCGTCTCCACCCTCCTCGGCCGGCGGCGCTACCTGCCGGAGCTGGCGGCCCGCAACTCCGCCCTGCGCTCGGCCGGCGAACGGATGGCCATCAACATGCCGATCCAGGGCACCGCCGCCGACGGCATGAAGATCGCCATGGTGCGCATGGACGCCGCCCTGCGCGAGCGCGCCATGCGCTCCCGGATGCTGCTCCAGGTCCATGACGAGCTCGTCTTCGAGACCGATGAGGACGAGCTCCCCCAGCTCGCCGAGCTGGCGCGCGAGGTGATGGAGGGGGCCCTGCCCCTGGACCCCGCGCTCGAGGTGGACCTCAAGGTGGGCACCGACTGGGAGACCATGGACCGATACCTCCGCTCCGATGCCGGCGCGTGGCGCCGGGTGCCGAAGTCGGCGGTGGAGGTGGCTCGCGAGGAGGCCGAGGAGGCGATCGCCGAGCCCCTCGGCGCATAGGACGGGACAGGCCATGCCGGAGCTTCCCGAGGTCGAGACCGTGGCGCGCGACCTGCAGCGCTGGGTGGCGGGCGCCCAGATCACCGATGCGGAGGTCCGCTGGGAGCGCACGATCCGCCATCCGCAGCCGGCGAGGGCGTTCGTGGCGGAGCTGCGGGGCGCCGAGATCCGCAGCGTGGATCGCCGGGCGAAGAGCGTGCTGATCCACCTGGCCGACGGGAGGGTGATGACCGTGGCGCTGCGGATGACGGGCGCGCTCATCGTGGCGCCGCCCGGGACGCCGGACGATCCGTACGCACGCGTCGTCTTCCGCCTGGCCGATGGGCGGGAGCTGCGCTACCGCGATGTGCGGAAGTTCGGGCGGATCGGGCTGTGGGAGGGGGGCGGCCTGCGGTCGCGCAAGCGGCGCACGGCAGAGACGGCGACGCCCTACCGGGTCGGGGACGTCTTCGGCCGGCACGGACCCGAGCCGCTGGCGCGGTCGTTCAGTGCGGCGCGGTTCGCGCAGCGCCTGGAGCGGCGCTCGGCGCGCCTCAAGACGCTGCTGCTGGACCAGTCATTCGTGGCCGGGATCGGGAACATCTACGCCGACGAGGCGCTGTGGCGGGCGCGGCTCCACCCGTTGCGCAGCGCCGACACGCTCACGGCCGAGGAGGTGCGGCGCTTGCACCGGGCCGTGCGCAGCGTCCTGCGCCAGGGGATCGCCAACCGTGGCGCCAGCTTCGCCGACTACGTCGGGCCGGACGGCGAGCCAGGGGCCAACGCCGAGCGTCTGTTCGTCTACCGTCGGACGGGCGAGCCGTGCCTCCGCTGCGGGACGCCGGTGCGCCGGATGGTGGTGGGGCAGCGGGCGACCCACTTCTGCCCGCGCTGCCAGCCGGAGCGGCAGCCGGAGGGGCGAGGGGGGACCGGGTGAAGGTGATCGGGCTGACCGGGAACATCGGCTGCGGCAAGAGCACGGTGGCCGGCATGCTGGGCGAGATGGGCGTGGCGGTGATCGACCTGGACGCCGTCGCGCGGCAGATCCGCAACAACGACGCGGAGGCTCGCCGCCGGATCGAGGCGCGCTTCGGGACGATCGAGGCCGGCCCGCTGGCCGCCATCGTGTTCGGCGATCCCGCGGCGCTGCGCGACCTGGAGGCCATCCTCCACCCGCTGGTCCGCAACGAGACCCGCGCCCGGCTGGCCGAGCTGGAGGCCGGCGGCGTGGAGGCCGCGGCGATCGAGGCCATCAAGCTGCTGGAGTCGCCCCTCCACGACCGATGCGACGCGACCTGGGTGGTGCGCTGCGACGAGGCGGATGCCGTGGCGCGGGTGATGGCCTCGCGCCGCATGAGCGAGGCCGATGCCCGGGCCCGCCTGGCGAGCCAGTCCCCGCAGGACGACAAGGTGGCCGCCGCGGACGTGGTGCTGGACGGCTCCGCGCCGCTGGAGGAGACGCGGCGCCAGGTGGAGGCCGGGTACGCCGCGCTGATGCGATGACGCCGGCCCCCTGGCCGGCGTCATCGGTCCCGTCGTGGTGGGAGCTGCGGGGCTAGCGCGTGGCGCTGTCCTCCTCGAAGATCGGGGGCAGCGGCACCGGGAAGTCGTACTCGGCGATGAGGCGGTCGATGGTCGATCCATCGGTGACCGCCTCGCGATCGTCGACGTCCGGCCGCAACACGAAGGTGAACTGCCCGCCGGCCGCCGTCAGCTCGGTGATCTTCTCGGCGGTGGCCAGGTCGGTGCGCAGGATGTAGAGCGCGCCGTTGCGGGACAGGATGGTCAGCGATTGAAGGGTGACCTTGGTCGACGGGCCGGGGATGAACACCGACTGCGTCACCTCCGCCTCCTCGGCCGTCTGGCCGATCTCCGGGTTGATGGCCATGGTGACGATGAGGTCCACCACCTGGCCGGCGACCAGGGTGCCGGCCACCGCCTTGTCGTCGGCGACCGAGATCGAGACGGCGCGGTAGTCCGGCCCGGCGGGGTCGAACTCCTCGCCCGGCTCCAGGATCGAGAAGCCCTGGCCGGTGGTGCTGGAGGCGAGCACGTTCTGGGTTACCAGCTGGCCGGTCAGGATCGGCACGCCCGAGATGCGGCCCAGGACCTCGTCGATCCGGGTGAAGGCCGATGCGTTGGTGGTGTCGGCCACCACCGAGCGCATCACCACGTCGCCCTCCTCGATCGGCTTGCGGCTGGGGATGTCGCGCGCCGCGACCACCACGTCACGCATGGCGGTCTCGTCCTCGCGGGTCAGCCCGCTGGCCTGGAGCGCCACAAAGACGACCGCGGCCACGATCAGGGCGATGATCAGGCCCACCGCGATGTAGACCTTGGAACGCTTGCTGTTCTTGTCCGAGTATTCGAGTTCCACGACGGGGTTCTCCTGACGGGTTTACCAGGGCATCAGTCGCGCCTGCTGCGCACGTCGCAGCAGCGGATCGTTGGGATCGGCGTACACGCCGCTGACGGCGCGTCCGGAGATGGCGTTGGCGTTGACGGTGGTGACCTCGAAGACGGCAAAGCCGATGATGTCCACGTAGGTGCCGCCCGCCGCAGTGGTGGCCACGGTGAAGGTGATCGGCTGGAGGTGGACCACCGGCTGGCCGTCGCCGTTGGTCCCGTACGCCCGCACGTTGAAGCGGTAGCAGCCCGGCGCCAGGCCCACGCTGTCGATGGTCAGGTTGGAGAGCGCGCCGTTGCCCGATGAGGTCGGCGTGACCGAGGTGGCGCTCAGGGTCAGCTGGCCGGGCCCGATGGCCGCCGGGTCCAGCGCGCAGTCGGTGAACGAGCCGGCGTCCACGCCCAGCGTCACCGGACCGCCGGCCGCGCCCCAGCGCGTCCCGGCGGCGTTCGAGGTCGAAACATAGAGCGGAATGACGGCCGAGCCGCCGCCGGCCGAGATGCTGGCGCTGGTGCTGGAGTTGACCAGGCTGAAGTCACGCGTGGCGCCGCCGATCTTGACCGGCACCGCCGCCCGTCGGGTCTGGAAGTACGGGTTGCCGGAGTGGCCCTCCAGCCAGACGGTGTAGATCCCGGCCGGGATGGCGTTGGTGCTGATGTCCTCCATGGACACCGTGGTGCCGTTCTTGGCGGGGATGAAGACGTCGGTCGACCAGGTGGGCTGGTCCATCTGGCCGGCGGCCGGCGGGGTGACGCTGGGATCCGGCACGAGGTCCCATTCCGGGTGCCCCAGCGCGGTTGCGGCGCTGTCGCCGTGCAGGTGCAGGGTGACGGTGCTGTTGAACTCATCGTTGCGGGTCACGGTGAAGTTCGGGCCGTCGGTGGGGGTGGCGGTGGTGGACGGCAGGGTGATCGCCGACGGTGGGCTGATGGCGAAGTCCGGGATCTGCATCACCGTGCCGTTGTAGGTGGCCAGCAGGATCCGGTCGCCGGCCTGGAAGACGTCCTCGAAGTTGCCGACCACCATGGCCGTGTCGTTGCCGTGCAGCGTGGCGACCTGGTCGTTCGGGTCGGCCGGCTGGCTGATGGGCGGGAACATGGGTCCGGGGTAGCCGGACAGCAGGTAGGCCCCCTCCTTGTTCTTGAGGGTGTTCTCGGCGATGCCGGGAGTCACCCCGTTGTAGTAGACGCGCGAGGTCTCGTCCTGGAAGTTGCGGACGTCCAGCGCCACGAAGCCGCGGAACGAGCTGTCGTTGGATGCCTTGGCGTTCGGGCCGTAGAGCTCCAGGACGGGGCCCGGCTCGGCCTCGCTGGCCGGGGTTCGGCCGTCGTAGCCGAGCACGTTGACCGCGTCCACCTCCCCGCTGCCGCTGGTCCCTGCCGTGGCCAGAAAGTCCACGAAGCCGTTGCCCGGCCCCGGCGCAAACTCGTAGCGGCGCGCCACGATGGGGATGGCCGGCCCGCCGCGGAGCGCGCAGCGGGCGCGGGCGCCGGTGTTGAGGGTGTGCACGCCCACCACCCGGGCCAGCGTGGTGGAGACCGCGGACGAGATCGCCACCCGCACGCTGGTGCCGGACACGATCACCCCGCTGACCAGGTAGGCGGGATCGCCGGCATGGCCGTCCTGGTAGACGCGCGCGTCGTCGGCCGCGATCAGCGGGTCGCCATCGACCGGCGAGCGCTCGATGTTGATCCGGGCCACGGCGCGTGCCTCGCTGCCGGCGGCCAGGTCGGTGGCGCCCTGGATCAGGGCCCGGCAGCCGGCCAGGGCGGCCGCGTCGGCGGCGGTCTGGATGTGGCGCTGCTCCGCGTTCTGGCGCCCGATGTCGATGGCCAGGCCGGCAAAGGCCAGCAGCACCACCAGCAGGATGGCGAAGATGACCAGCACCTGGCCGCGCTCGGCCGGGCGGCGGGCGTGGCGTCGCATCAGTTGACAACCATGGTCGCGGTGGCCTGCTGCGCGAAGCGCCCGTTGGCATCGGTCCCGATCAGGCCGCCGATGAACGGGACGATGATGTCCGACCGATAGGTGAGGGTCACCCGCACCAGGCAGCCCTCGCGGGTGTCCCATGGGCAGGTGGTGTCGGTGTCGGTCGGGTCCGGGCAGTCGCCGTCCGGGGTGGTGACGAACTCGCAGTAGCTGATCACCAGGTCGCCGTTGGTCTGCCCGTCGCCGAGCGGGGTGGGGCAGGCGCCGCCGGTCAGGGTGACCGTGAAGTGCGGGCTGGAGGGCGAAAGGAAGCCGAACGACTGCTGCGCCGCCTGCACCACGTCGCCGCAGCGCTGCGCATCGTTCCACGCCTTGGTGTGCGAGTTGTCGTACGTGTAGATCGTGCCGGCGCGAGCAGCCTCGCGAGCGGCGTTGGTGAGGGTCACGTTGGCCCCGAAGAGCAGGCCGAACTGGATGATGCCCACGATCAGGAGCAGGACCGGCAGCAGCACGAAGGCGAACTCCACCAGGGCCTGGCCGCGGGGGGCGGGGGTGCCCGGACGCACCACGAGGCGCCCAGCCGCCATCGTGGCCGGGTGCGTTCGCCTGAATAGGGGCAAGGAACGCGTGCGCATCGGTGCGGCCTAGCCTAGGCAGCCCCGGCCGGGAGTCCTATAGGAGGCTCGGGTATCCCGGCATCGGTACCGATGGAGGTTGGGTAGAATCGGGGTACCCCCACGACCCCCCGCTCGAGGTCTGCCGTCCCGCGATGCCCGAACTCAAGGTCCAGGCCCCCTACCTGCCGACCGGCGACCAGCCGCAGGCGATCGCCGCGCTGGTCGATGGCGTGCAGGGCGGCCTGAAGCACCAGGTGCTGCTGGGGGCCACCGGCACCGGCAAGACCTTCACCGCCGCCAAGCTGATCGAGGCGGTCCAGAAGCCGACCCTGGTCATGGCCCACAACAAGACCCTGGCCGCCCAGCTGTACCAGGAGTTCAAGGAGTTCTTCCCGGACAACGCGGTCGAGTACTTCGTCAGCTACTACGACTACTTCCAGCCGGAGGCCTACCTGCCCCGGTCCGACACCTACATCGAGAAGGACTCGTCGCGCAACGACGAGATCGACCGGCTGCGGCACAACGCCACCCGGGCGCTGTTCGAGCGGCGGGACGTGGTGATCGTCGCCTCGGTGTCGTGCATCTACGGCATCGGCGCGCCGATCGACTACGGCTCCACCGTGCTCAACCTGAAGGTGGGAGGCCACTACCGCCGCGACGGTGTGCTGCGCCACCTGGTCGACCTGCAGTACCAGCGCAACGACGCGGCGCTGGCGCGGTCGCGCTTCCGGGTCCGCGGCGACGTCCTGGAGTTCGCGCCGGTGTCGGGCGACTACATCGTGCGCATCGACTTCTTCGGCGACGAGATCGAGCGGATCGTGGAGGTCGACGAGCTCACCGGCGAGGTGCTGGCCGAGCGGCGCGAGGTGAACGTCTATCCCGCCACCCACTACGTCACCCCACGCGACAAGCTGCTGGCCGCGATCGACGACATCGAGGCGGAGATGGAGGAGCGGACCTCGCAGCTGGCGGTCGAGGGGCGCGAACTAGAGGCCGCGCGGCTCAAGCAGCGGACCCAGTTCGACCTGGAGATGATGCGCGAGGTCGGCTTCTGCTCCGGGATCGAGAACTACTCCCGCCACCTGGCCCGGCGCGAGGCGGGCTCCCGGCCGTGGACCCTGATCGACTACTTCCCGACCGACTACCTGCTGGTGGTCGACGAGAGCCACATCACCGTCCCGCAGGTCCACGGCATGTACAAGAACGACCGGACCCGGAAGGAGATCCTGGTCGACTTCGGCTTCCGGCTCCCCTCGGCGCTGGACAACCGGCCGCTCACCTTCGAAGAGTTCGAGGACCACATGAGCCAGGTGGTCTACATGAGCGCCACGCCAGGCCCGTACGAGACGGAGCGCGCCGAGCGGGTGGCGGAGCAGTTCATCCGGCCCACCGGCGTGGTCGACCCCACCATCACCGTCCGTCCGACATCCGGCCAGATCGACGACCTGCTGGGCGAGATCCGCGAGACGGTGGCCCGCGGCGAGCGGGTGCTGGTCACCATCCTCACCAAGAAGATGGCGGAGGACCTGGCCGACTACCTGGCCGAGCTGGGCATCAAGGTCCAGTGGCTGCACTCCGAAGTGGACACCCTGGAGCGGGTCGAGATCCTGCGTGACCTGCGGCTGGGGGTCTACGACGTGCTGGTGGGCATCAACCTGCTGCGCGAGGGGCTGGACCTGCCGGAGGTGACCCTGGTCGCCATCCTGGACGCCGACAAGGAGGGCTTCCTGCGCTCCGGCGGGTCGCTGATCCAGGTCATCGGGCGGGCCGCGCGAAACATCGGCGGCCGGGTGATCATGTACGCGGACCGCGTGACCGACTCGATGCAGAAGGCGATCGACGAGACGGACCGGCGGCGCGAGAAGCAGACCGCCTACAACGCCGAGCACGGAATCCGGCCGGAGACGATCATCAAGGAGATCCGCGACATCCACGAGGGCCTGCGCCGCGTGGCGGAGGAGCGGGCCGAGCTCCAGGTGGAGGGCAAGGAGCCGGCCGAGCTGGCCGAGATGATGGCTCGCCTGGAGGCGCAGATGAAGGAGGCGGCCCGCAACCTGGAGTTCGAGCGGGCCGCGGCGCTGCGCGACGAGATCCTGCAGCTGCGGCGCCTGCGCGAGGAGCTCGCCGCGGCTCCCGGCGACATCCCGGCCGAGGTGTACGCCGCCGCGGCGGAGGCCGGCGACGGGCGCAATGGCCGGCGCGGGAGCGAGGCGAGTCGGGTCTTCAGCACGGCCACCACGCCGAACGTGATCCCGGCCGGGACGCGCCGCCGCCCTCCGCGTCGGCGGCGTCCATGAGCCAGCTGAGCCACGGGGCCAGGTAAATGGCCGGGACGATGCCCCACGCCATCTTTATCGAGACCAACGCCGACGGGGAGGGAGGCTGCGCTGCGTACGCCGCCGAGCTGCCGGGTTGCGCCGTCTTCGCGTCGACCGATGACGAAGCCGCAGCCGCAATGCCTCGCCGCGTGGAGCGGTTCGGAGCCTGGTTGCGCGAACGAGGCGAGGTGGCACCGACCTTCGTCGGCGACAACTGGTACGAGGTGGAGCGCGCGGCGGCGGTCGCCGATGACGGCGGGCTGCGGCGCGCCGCCTTCACCCTGGACGAGCTGTCGCCGTCCGACGCCGAGTTCGCGCAATACCTGGGCTGGCTGGAGCTGGCGCGCGAGGAGCTGGCCGATGCCCTCGACGCCACGGACGGCCGGGTGCCGGACGCGGTGCAGCGGATCGCCGACCAGGACGAGCAGTTCTCCCGCACCCTGGGCGGGGAACCCGCTGCGGCGTCCGAGGACGCGATCGACCGCCTGTACGCCGCGCGCGAGGTCCTGACCGATGCCCTCGCCGCCGCCGGGCCGACCGCCGATGGCGTGCGGCGGGTCTTCCGGCTGGCGATCGCCGATGACCTGGAGCTGGCAGATCGGCTGCGGGGGGTCGCGGGCTGACCGACCTCGCTCCGAAACGGCTGCGCCACGTGGGTGCCTGGCCGCTCGACCCGCCGCGACGCGCCCCCGTCGGCAGCCAGCTGCGCGCTCTGCAGGACGCGATGCCGCGCTGTCCCGACGGCTCGGCCCCCGTCCTGTCCGGCGACGGCAGCGAGCACGCCATGATCATCGGGCAGGCGCCCGGCTGGCGCGAGAGCGAGACCGGCCTGCCGTTCGCGCACGACGCGGGGCGCCGGCTGGTGGGCTGGCTCGCGGTGGCTGGCATCGGCATCCAGGCCTTCCGGGAGCGGATGTACGTGACCTCGGTCGGCAAGTGCTACCCCGGCCGGCGGCCCGGTGCCTCCGTCGACTCGCCACCCTCTCGGGCCGACGTGCTCCGATGGAGCCCCATGCTGGACGAGGAGATCCGCCAGGTGGCACCGCAGCTGGTGGTGCTGGTCGGTGGGCTGGCCCATCGGTACGTGTTCGGACCGCACGCGCGACTCGATGAGCTCGTCGGGCGGGAGCTTCGTTGGGCGCGGGCTCCGTCGGCATCGGTCGTGGCCCTGCCGCACCCCTCCGGCGCCTCGACCTGGCTGAACGACCCGGCTCGGGCTGCACGATGGCGGCGCGGGATCGACCTGCTGGCCGCCACCTGGCGCCAGCTGCCTGAGGCAGCGCCGTGACCCGCGAGATGCGCGTGGGCCTGTTGGTCATCGCCGCCCTGGGAGGCTTCGTGTTCTTCATGCTCGTGGTCGGGTCGCTGGGCGGCCTGCGACCGGAGCTGCGCCAGATCCCGGTGACGAACGTCCTTGCCGAAGGCGACCCGGCCGATCGCCACGGCGACACGGAGCTCCGCATCGTGGGGTGGTATGCCGAGCTGGCCGCCGACTGTGTCGGAGGCGACGGGGGAGCCGATGTCGACGTCGCCTGGCTCCAGCGCGACTGCCCCCTGCGCGTCCTGCTGCCTGAGCAGCCACCAGCCGACGTGAGTCAGGCGGCTCTCGAATCCGGCGGCCTTCGACTGGCGGCGAGGAGCGGCCGTCCATTCCCGTCGCGTGCCGAGCCGGGCGGGCCGAACTCGCGGCTCCAGCAGCTCGTATTCGTGGGGCACTTCGCCGACGCGGCGGCGGCGCGCTGTGTGCCGGAGCGGTTGGACCGCTGTCGGCACACGTTCGTCGTCAGCGATTACGACGGTCTCGTGCGCTGACCCCTCAGCCCCCGCTGGACGCGGGGCATCGCGGGCTTTCGCCGCTCGACGCCGCTCCGGTTGAGCTCTCCCGTGCGCGATCGGCCGCTCCAGCGACCTTACGCGGGGCACGTGGTCCCGCGGACTGATCCGATCATCGGAACAGTAGCGCGCGGTGGCTTACCAGCGGCTTACTGGCCACTTTGCAGGTCGCCCAAGTCCTCCGAGCCCTCGCCGTCTGTGAGCGCTCTCACACTTGACAGTGGCCTGTAGACTCTCTTAGGTGAGAGCGCTCTCACTTCCTGGGAGTGCAGGGAGGCCGGGATGGACAGGGTCGTCGGCACCACGCGAGCGTTGACCTTGGAGGCGGTGGCCTCGGAGGCGGGCGTGTCGAGGGCAACGGTGTCCCGTGTCGTGAACGGCGGGAATCGTGTCAGCCCGGAGACGCGGCAGACCGTCGAGCGCGCCATCGAGCGGCTGGGGTACACCCCCAACCGCGCGGCGCGGGCACTGGTCACCCGTCGCACCGATTCCATCGGCCTCGTCATTCCCGAGCCCACCAGCCGCCTGTTCGGCGACCCGTTCTTCCCGCGCCTCGTGCGCGGCATCAGCGAGGTGCTGACGGCCGGGGAGGAGCAGCTCGTCCTGCTGGCGCCGCAGTCGAACGCGGACAACGACCGGCTGTTCCGCTACCTGACGGGTGGCCACCTCGACGGCGCCCTGCTCGTTTCGCTGCACGGCAACGATCCGCTGCCGGGCCTGCTGTGGAAGCGCGGGGTGCCGGTGGTCGTCGGCGGTCGGCCGCCGTTCGGGGTGCGGGTCACCTACGTCGACGTCGACAACGTCGAGGGGGCGCGCAGCGCAGTGCGGCACCTCATCGACAGTGGCCGCTCGCGCATAGCGACGCTCACCGGGCCGCGCGACATGGCCGTGGCCGCGGATCGTCTGGAGGGGTATCGGTCAGCCCTGTCTGAAGCCCGGATCGCCTACGACGACGGCCTGGTGGCCACGGGCGATTTCGACCCGGTCACCGCTCGCGAGCGGATGTCCGAGATGCTGGCGGCTCACCCGGACATCGACGCGGTCTTCGCCGCGTCCGACGCGATGGCCGTGGGTGCGGTCCAGGCGCTGCGCCGGGCCGGGCGCTCCGTGCCCGACGACGTGGCCGTCGTCGGGTTCGACGACTCACCACTGGCGTCATCGGCCGAGCCTCCCCTGTCGAGCGTTCGGCAGCCAATCGAGGAGATGGGCCGCGAGATGGCCCGCCTGCTGACCGGCATGGTCGTCTCGGGCGACCGCGTCGCGCGTCGCGTGATCCTGGCCACCGAGCTGGTGGTCCGGGCATCGAGTGGGAGGTGAGGACGCGGGCGATTTGATGAGCGGAGGGATGAGCGAGGCATGAGGACATGAACCGCGGAGGACACGTGGATCGTGAGTACAGGAGGAGGGATATGACCCCCATCGACCGAATGGCTCCGCGCATCGGGGCCGCGTTGCTCGTCACGGCGCTCGTCGCGGCGGCCTGCACGACGGCGACCAGCCCGGACACAAGCAGCGGCGCATCGTCCGAACCGGAGCCGAGCGCGCCGGCCGGCGAGGTCGTCGAAATCGAGTGGTTCGTCGGCCTGGGGACCGGTGAGAACGAGGAGCAGATCCCGACCGAGGAGGCCGTGGTCGCTGCGTTCAACGACGCGAATCCGAACATCCATCTCACCCTGACCGTGGTCGACAACACGGAGGCGTCCGACACGCTGGCAACCCGGATCGCGGCCGGCGACGCACCGGACATCATCGGTCCAGTCGGCATCCGTGGCCTGCAGTCCTTCGGAGACCAGCTGCTCGATATCAGTCCGTACATCGAGAGCTCGGGCGTCGACCTGTCCGAGATCGACCAGTCGCTGATCGACGTCTACAACGTCGACGGCAAGCAGATCGGCATTCCGATGGCGGTCTACTCCTCGTTCTTCTACTACAACCAGACGCTGTTCGACGAGGCCGAGCTGGCCTACCCGCCGCACGAGGTGGGCGAGCAGTACGAGGGCCAGGACTGGACCTGGGAGACGGTGCGCGAGCTGGCGATGCTGCTCACAGTGGACGGCGGTGGCAATGACGCCACCAGCCCGGAATTCGACCCGGACGACATCGTGCAGTTTGGATTGGACGCGCAGTTCACCGAGAACGACGCACGCGCCTGGGCCACGATCTTCGGTGGCTCGGGATCGGTGGTTGCCGATGACGGCAGCACCGCACAGTGGCCCGACAACTGGCGCCAGGGCCTGCAGTACTTCTACGACGGGATCTGGGTCGACCACTTCATCCCGAACGAGACCTACGTAGACGGCATGGCCGACGGCAACACCTTCCAGTCCGGACGCATCGCCATGGACGTCGTGCACCAGTGGTACACGTGCTGCGTGTACCCCGGCGAGGGTGATCCGCAGGTGACCGACTGGGACGTCGCCGTCCTGCCGGTCGGGCCTGACGGGAATATCACCTCCAAGCTGCACGCCGATACGATCGGCATCATGGACAGCACCGAGCACCCCGACGAGGCCTTCGAGGCGCTGACCTTCCTGGCGGCGTCGCCGGAGCTCATCGGGGTCTGGGGTGCCATGCCGGCGGTGGAGAGCCAGCGGCCGGCCTTCTTCGCCGGTCTCGATGAGCGGTTCGCCCCGCTCGAGATCGACTGGAATGTCTCGTCGCTGATGCTGCAATACCCGGACAATCCGAGCCATGAGGCCTTCATGCCGAACTTCCCGGAGGCCGATTCGGCCAACAAGGACCTGGGCAGCAGCATCTGGAACAACCCGGACCTCGATCTCGACGCGGAGATCGATGCTCACGTCGAGCTGCTGCAGGGCATCTTCGACGAAGCGGGGTAGTCAGGGTCCCCGAGCTGCATCGGGGCGGCCGCAGCGGCCGCCCCGACGTCTCCCCAACGTCGGGAAGGTGAGGTCGTCGTGGCACTGAGCGCCGTCGGGCTGAGAGGCCGCTTCGCCGACCGCGAGGCGCGGGACGGGCTGCTGTTCGTGGCCCCCTTCATCATTGGCTTCCTGGCCTTCTCCGCCCTGCCGATGCTCGCGTCGCTCGTCCTGTCGCTGACCAACTTCGACCCCCGCGCGCCCGACGAGATTCGCTTCATCGGCCTGGACAACTACGGACGCATGTTGCGCGACCCGATCCTGCTCGAGTCGCTGTGGGTCACCGTCCGCTTCGCGCTCATCGTGGTCCCGCTGTCGCTGGCCTTCGCGCTCGGGGTGGCAATGCTCGTCAACAGCACGCTCCTGGCCGGGCGGAACGTGTTTCGGACGCTCTTCTACATGCCGATGCAGATCCCGATCGTGGCCAGCACGCTGGTCTGGATCGGCGTGCTGCACGCGCAGACGGGGTGGCTCAACCAGGCCCTCGGCACGGTCGGCATCACCGGCCCGAACTGGCTGCACAGCACGACCTGGGTGGGGCCGGCGTTGGCCCTGATGGGCCTGTGGGGGATCGGCAACATGATGCTGATCTTCCTGGCCGGGCTGCAGAGCGTGCCCACCGAGCTCTACGACGCCGCCAAGGTCGACGGCGCCGGCCGCATCGCCAGCTTCCGTCACGTCACGCTGCCGATGATCTCGCCGGTCCTCTTCTACAACCTGATCATCGCGCTGATCGCCACGTTCCAGTATTTCACCCAGGCGTTCGTCATCAGCAACGGACGCGGCGACCCCGACGGCGCCACGAACTTTCTGAACCTGTACCTGTACCGCCAGGCCTTCGGCTTCTTCAACATGGGCTACGCCTCGGCGCTGGCCTGGCTGCTGTTCATCATCGTGCTCGGCCTGACGATCCTGCTGTTCCGCACGGCGGGATCGTGGGTCTACCAGGGCGGGGACCGATGAGCGGAATCGCGCGACCGATGGGGCGCTCGCTGACCGCCGCCGGACCGATGGGCGGCCAGATGCGCCGCTTCACGGCGACCGCCGGCGTGACGTTGCTGGCGATCACCGTCGTTTCCGCCTTCCTCATGCCGCTGGCCTACATGCTGGCCACCGCCTTCAAGGACGAGAGCCAGCTGACGGCGGTCGGGGCGCCGCTGTATCCGGCGGTTCCCGACACGTTCACCTACGAGGGTCGCGACTACGCTGTCTACGACGTGCCGACGCCCGACGGCGAGGTGCACGCTTGGGCGCTGATCGAGCCGCACCGTGAGGACGCCGTATTCGTCGATCCGGGGAACCCGGACGCCGGCCCGATCGAGTGGGTCGGCCGCTGGCGCACGCTGCAGCAGCACTGGACGTTCCAGCTCAACGTCGACAACTTCGTCAACGCCTGGAACACGATCGAGTTCCCGCGCCTGTTCTTCAACACGTTCGCCATCGCTGCCCTGTCGACGATCGGGGCAGTCGCGTCGGCAATCTGCGTTGCGTACGGGTTCAGCCGTTTCCGGTTCCCAGGGCGCAACGGGCTGTTCATCGTCATGCTGGCCACGATCATCCTGCCATTCCAGGTCACGCTCATCCCGAGCTACGCGGTCTACCTGCAGCTCGGCTGGGTCGGCACCTGGCTGCCGCTGATCATCCCGCACTTCTTCGGCAACGCCTACAACGTCTTCCTGCTGCGGCAGTACTTCCTGACGATCCCGCGGGACCTGGACGAGGCCGCCATGATCGACGGCGCCGGGCCCTTCCGGATCCTGCGCTCGGTCATCATCCCGCAGGCCATCCCGGCCATCGTGGCGGTGACGCTGTTCCACTTCTTCTGGGCGTGGAACGAATACTTCCTGCCGCTCGTCTACCTGCAGGCGGTTCCCGACCTGCAGCCGCTGGCCGTCGGACTGGCGCGCTTCAACGCCCTCTATTCGCAGATCCCGACCCTGCTGCAGGCCGCGGCGCTGATGGCCATGGCCCTGCCGGTCCTCGTCTTCTTCTTCGCCCAGCGCGCGTTCATGCGCGGGGTCGTGTTCGGTGGCGTCGAGAAGTGACCGAGACCGCGGATCCGGCAGCCGCGACCGGCGAGGGCCTCCGGGCGCTGGCCGCGCGCTTCCCGCCCGACTTCGCGTGGGGAGTGGCGGCGTCCGCCTACCAGATCGAGGGCGCCGTGGACGAGGATGGCCGCGGACGCTCAATCTGGGACACGTTCGCCGACCAGCCTGGCGCGATCGCGAACAGGGACAGCGGCGCGGTCGCCTGCGACCACTACCACCGGTCCGCAGAAGACGTGGCCCTCATGGCGGACCTGGGGGTGACGGCCTACCGCTTCAGCGTGGCCTGGCCGCGCGTGCTGCCCGACGGCATCGGACGGCCGAACGAAGCCGGGCTGGCGTTCTACGATCGGCTCATCGACGGGCTCCTGGCGCACGGCATCCAGCCGGTCCTCAACCTCTACCACTGGGACCTGCCGCAGGCCATCCAGGATCGCGGCGGATGGACCCATCCCGAAATGGCGGATTGGTTCGCCCACTACGCGGGGATCGTCGCCGATCGCTACGGGGACCGCGTCAGCGACTGGCTGACGATCAACGAGCCGCAGGTCTTCGCCTTCACCGCGCACGCCGTCGGGCGCCATGCCCCCGGCGTACGCGACTGGCCGACGGCACTGCGGGTGGCTGATGCGGCACTGCGGGCGCACGCCGCCGCGGCGCAGCGCATCCGCGCGTCCGTCGGTGCCGCTCACATCGGCCTGGCCCTGGACGTCAACCGGATCGAGCCGGCGACCGACTCCGCGGCCGATGCTGCAGCGGCCGACCGCCATGCCGCCATCCGCCAGCGCTGGTTTCTCGATCCGCTGTTCGGGCGCGGCTATCCCGAAGCCGCGCTCGCAGCGCACGGGGAAGCCGGGCACCTGGCCGACGACCCGCGTGGCAGGGAGCTCCATCCGCCGGCGTTGGAAGCACCCGACTTCCTGGGCGTGAACTACTACGCCCGCGAGCTGGTGGCGGCCGATCCCGACGCGTTGTTCGGGCTTCGCCTCGTGCCGGCCCCGGGTGCGCCCCGAACCACGATGGACTGGGAGATTCATCCGCACGGCCTGACGCGCGTCCTTGCGGACCTCAATCGCAGGTACGCCCCGCCTGCGCTCGTCATCACCGAGAACGGCGCCGCATTCCCTGACATTCCTGCCGTGGATGGGCGGGTGGACGATGGCGAGCGGCGCGCGTATGTCGAGGGCCACATCTCCGCGGCCGCGGACGCCGTGGCAGAAGGCGTCCCGTTGCGCGGCTTCTTCGTGTGGTCCCTTCTCGACAACTTCGAGTGGGAGAAGGGGTTCGGGCAGCGGTTCGGGCTCGTGCGGGTCGATTACGCCACGCAGCGTCGAACCCTGAAGGCGAGCGGGGAGTGGTACCGCAACTTCCTGGGACACCGTCAGCGCCCCGACCGCTGACGCGTCCCGGCCGATGGCGCCCAGTCGCCATCGCGGGCTTTCGCCGCTCGACGCCGCTCCGGCGGAGCTCTCCCGTGCGCGATCGGCCGCTCCAGCGACCTTGCGCGGGGCACGTGGTCCCGCGGACTGATCCGATCATCGGAACAGTAGCGCGCGGTGGCTTACCAGCGGCTTATCGGGCGCTTACGGTTTGCCTGGCGGGCGTTCATCAAATCGAACGCCCGTTCACATCGGTCTGCTAGAATCGCCCCCGATGCCCTCCGACAAGATCGTCGTGCGCGGCGCGCGCGAGCACAACCTCAAGAACCTGGACGTGGAAATGCCGCGCGACCGGTTGATCGTGATCACCGGGCTGTCCGGCAGCGGCAAGTCCAGCCTGGCGTTCGACACCATCTACGCGGAGGGCCAGCGTCGCTACGTCGAGAGCCTGAGCGCCTACGCGCGTCAGTTCCTGGGCCAGATGGAGAAGCCGGACGTCGACCAGATCGATGGCCTGAGCCCGGCCATCAGCATCGACCAGAAGGGCGCCTCCCGGAACCCGCGCTCGACGGTCGGCACGGTGACCGAGATCTACGACTACCTGCGCCTGCTGTTCGCCCGCATCGGCCGGATGCACTGTCCCATCTGCGGCCGCGAGATCACCCGCCAGACGGTGCAGCAGATCGTGGACCAGCTCTACGACCTGGCGGACGGCACGCGCCTGCTGCTGCTGGCGCCGCTGGTGCGCGACCGCAAGGGCGAGCACGAGAAGCTGCTGGCCGGTGCGAAGCAGGCCGGCTTCGTCCGCGTCCGGGTGGACGGCGAGCTGCGGGACCTGGACGAGGAGATCTCCCTCGACAAGAAGTTCAAGCACAGCATCGAGGTGGTGGTCGACCGCCTGGTCGTGCGCGGGACCGATGAGGACGGCCAGCCCCGGCCGGATGCCTCGCGCATGGCCGATTCGATCGAGACCGCCCTGCGCCTGTCGGACGGTACGCTGCTGGTCCACCTGCCCGATGCGCCCAAGCGCGAGCGGGACCGCCTGTTCAGCGAGCGGTACGCCTGCCCGGAGCACGGCGGCTCGTTCGAGGAGCCGGCACCGCGCAACTTCAGCTTCAACTCGCCCCACGGCGCCTGCCCCGCCTGCACCGGGCTGGGATCGCGCCTGGAGATTGACCCGGAGATGGTGATCCCGGACCCGTCGCTGCCGATCGGTGAGGGAGCCGTGCTCCCCTGGCGGCGGATGGTGGTCACCGAATCGTGGGGCGCCAAGATCCTGGACGCCGTGGCCGAGCACCACGGCTTCTCGACCAGCGTGCCCTTCCGCGACCTGCCGGACGAGGCCCGCCAGGTCGTGCTGTACGGCAACCGCGGCGAGCGGGTGGAGGTCCGCTACCGCGCGCGCAACGGCAACGTGCACACTTTCCGGACGACGTTCGAGGGGGTGGTGCCGAACCTCCAGCGCCGCTACCGCGAGACCGGCTCCGAGACGATCAAGGCCGAGATCGAGCGCTATATGACCACCAAGCCGTGCCCGACCTGCAACGGGATGCGGCTCAAGCCGGAGTCGCTGTCGGTGACGGTGGCCGGGCGCAACATCATCGAGACGACCCGCCTCTCGGTGACCGATGCGCTGGCCTGGTATGGGGCCCTCTCCGAGCGCCTGACCGATCGCGAGAACCAGATCGCGCGCCAGGTGCTCAAGGAGATCCGGGCCCGGCTTCATTTCCTGGTCGACGTGGGCCTGGACTACCTGACCCTGGACCGGGCGTCGGGGACGCTCTCCGGCGGGGAGGCGCAGCGTATCCGGCTGGCGACCCAGATCGGCTCCAGCCTGATGGGGGTGCTCTACATCCTGGACGAGCCCTCGATCGGGCTGCACCAGCGCGACAACGACCGGCTGATCGCGACCCTGGTCCGGCTCCGCGACCTGGGCAACACCCTGATCGTGGTGGAGCACGACGAGGAGACCATCCGCTCCGCCGACTGGGTGATCGACATCGGTCCGGGCGCCGGCGAGCACGGCGGGGAGCTGATCCACTCCGGCCCGCTGGACGACCTGCTGCGCAGCCCGCGCTCGATCACCGCGGACTACC
>JBOGSY010000006.1:0-19345 GCA_050691915.1 Candidatus Limnocylindria bacterium
ATGGTCAGCGGCAGCGTCATCGCTCAGCGGATGCTAGTGGAGGCGGAACGCGGCGATGGTGCCATGCGCGCCTTGACAGCAGCCGGCCCAGGCCCACACTCGGGCCATGGAACGCATGCCGCACCCGACCGCCGCGGCCCATCCCCTGGCGCGCGGCGGATCGGCCGACACCGACGATCCCGCCCGGCGCTCGCAGCGCCTGCAGATCCTGGCCACCGAGCACTGGAACCTGCTCGCCACCCGATCCCTCTCGTGGAGCGAGTCGTTCAGCCGGGCCAGCATGTTCCTCACCGTCCTGAGCGGCGCGGTGGTGGCCCTGGCCCTGGTGGCCCAGGCAACCGCCTTCGGCGAGGGTTTCGTCCTGTTCGCCATGTTGATCCTGCCGGTCGTCCTGTTCGTGGGCGGCGCCACCTTCGTCCGCCTGGTGGAGGTCAACAACGAGGACGTGCACTGGGTCTACGGCATGAACCTGCTGCGCCACGCGTACCTGGACATGGAGCCCGACCTGGAGCCCTACTTCGTCAGCGGCATCGACACGGACACCCAGGCGATCGTGCGCACCTACGGCTCGCACGGCACCGGCTCGGCCATGATGCACGGCCTGGTGACCACGCCCGCCAGCATCGCCTTCGTCAACGCGGTGGTGGCCGCCGTGCTGGCGGCGATCGCCCTGATGGAGTGGCAGATGGCCATGGTCCCGTCGGTGGCGGTCGGGGCGGCGGTCTTCGCGGCGGGCATCGCCCTGCAGATGGCGTTCAGCGCCTACAGCGGGCGGAGCTACCAGCGCGAGCACGCGCGGCGAGATCCGGCCGGCGACAGGGCGGTGCGGAACGACACGGAGTAGCGAGTCCCAAACTGGCACTCTGAGGGCCAGAGTGCCAGTTTGCTAGAATCCCGCGGCGATGGCCATCAAGCGCGACTACTACGAGATCCTGGGCGTGCCGCGCGATGCCTCGGAGGACGAGATCAAGCGGGCGTTCCGGCGCGCCGCGCAGCGGCATCACCCCGACGTGGACCGCTCCGACGGCGCGGACGAGCGCTTCAAGGAGCTGAACGAGGCGTACCGCGTCCTCTCCGACCGGCAGCGACGCACGGCGTACGACATGTTCGGCCACGCGGGCGTCGACGGCGCGAGCACCGGCGGCGGGTTCGAGGGGTTCGGCGGCGGGTTCGGGCCGTTCGGGGACATCTTCGATGCCTTCTTCGGCGGCTCGCCGGCGGGCACCCGCCAGCGGCGACGGGTGGTCGCCGGCGCCGACCTGCGCTACGACCTGACCATCGAGTTCGCCGAGGCGGTCTCCGGCGTGACCCGGGAGATCACCTTCCCGACCCTGGTCCGCTGCGACGTGTGCGGCGGTTCCGGGGGCGAGCCGGGCACCGAGCCGGAGACCTGCCCGGACTGCAACGGCACCGGCGAGCGGCGGCGGGTGAGCCAGACGATCCTGGGCCAGATGGTGAACATCACCGCCTGCCCCCGATGCAACGGCGAGGGGCGGATCACGGCGACCCCCTGCCACGCCTGCGGCGGCGACGGTCGGATCCGGCAGGAGCGGCGCCTGGAGGTGACGATCCCGGCCGGCATCGACTCCGGCCAGCGGATCGCGCTGGAGGGCCAGGGCGAGGCCGGTCCGCGGGGCGGGCCGTCGGGCGACCTGTACGTGGTCGTCGCCGTCCGCGACCACCCGGAGCTGATCCGGCGCGGGACGGAGCTCTTCTACGAACTGCCGGTAACCTACCCGCAGGCCGCGCTGGGAGCCACCCTGCCCGTCCCGACCGTGGAGGGCAGCACCGAGGTGGAGATCGCGCCTGGGACGCAGTCCGGCACCGAGATCCGGCTCCGGGGCCAGGGCGTGCCGCGGCTGCGGAGCGGCGGCCGGGGCGACCTGCACGTGATCGTGACGGTGGTGGTGCCGGCCAGGCTGGCGAAGAAGGAGCGCGACCTGCTTCAGCAGCTCGGCGAGGTGAGCGGGCCGGCGGTGCTGCCGAAGGGCCGGGGCGAGAGCCTCTTCGACCGGCTGCGTGACATCTTCGCCTAGCCGCGTGGCCCGCTGGCTGGAGCTCACCGTCCTGGTCGACGTAGAGGCGGTCGAGGCCGTCAGCGAGATCCTGGGCCGGCTGGGGCACGGGTCGGCGGTTCGCCCCACCCGCCTGATCCGCGACCCCGACGACGAGCTGGCCGCCCGCGAGGACCCGACCGCGCCGTACGAGATCACCGCCCACCTGCCCGATGACGCGGCCGCACCCGCCGCCGTGGACGCCACCCGGCGTGGGCTCTGGCACCTGCAGGCCTTCGGGCTGCGCCCGGTGGGCGAGCTGCGCGTCCGGGCCGTGGACGAGGCGGACTGGGCCGAGCGCTGGAAGGAGGGCTACGCCGCCCAGCGCATCGGGCGGGTGGTGATCGTGCCTTCCTGGCTGGACGAGCCGCTGGGCCGGGACGAGGTTGCCGTCCGGCTTGACCCCGGCATGGCGTTTGGCACCGGCCTGCACCCCACCACTCGCGCCTGCCTGACCCTCCTCCAGCGGATGGGACCGATGCCGCCGCGCGCCCTGGACGTCGGCTCGGGGTCCGGGATCCTGGCCCTGGCCGCCCTGCGGCTGGGCGCCGGACGGGTCGACTGCCTGGACACCGATCCGGTGGCGGTCCAGGCCACCCGGGACAACGCCGCCGCCAACGGCCTGGCCGATCGGCTGGCGGCCGCGCAGGGCTCCGTGCCGGACGCGCCGCCTGGCGAGCCGTACCCGCTGGTGCTCGCCAACCTGGTGGCGGTTGTGCTGGTCGAGCTCGCCCACCGGCTGGCGGCCCATACCTCCCCCGGCGGGACGCTGCTGGCCGGCGGGATCATCGCCGGCCGCGCGGCCGAGGTGCTGGAGGCGCTGACCTGGGCCGGCTTCGTCCTCGGGGAGCGCCGGGACGACGACGACTGGGTCTCGCTGCGAATGGTGCGCCGGTGACGCTGCACCGCTTCTTCGTGGAGCCGGGGGCCATGGCCGGGGACCGCTTCCCACTCCCGCCGGGCATCGCCCACCAGGTCACGCGCGTCCTGCGCCTGGCCGACGGGGAGCGCATCCTGCTGCTGGACGGCGCCGGGGCGGCCGCCAGTGTCCGGCTGCAGCACGGCGACTGCGTCGTCGAGTCGCGCGGGCCGGCCAGCGGCGAGCCGGGCCACCGCCTGACGATCTGGCAGGCGCTGCTGCGCGGCGACCACCTGGAGCCCGTGGTCCAGCACGGCACCGAGCTCGGCGTGGCGGCCTTCCGCCTGTTCGTCAGCGACCGCTGCGTGGCGCGCGACCTGTCGCCGCGCAGGCTCGAGCGGTTGCGGGTGGTGGCGCGCGAGGCGGCCGAGCAGTCGGAGCGTGGGATCGTGCCGCCGGTCGCCGCCCCGGTGCCCTTGGGCGATGCCCTGGCGCAGGCATCGGTCCTGCTCCTCGAGCGGCACGATGCGACGCGGCTCACCGCCCTGGAGCCGCCGGCCAGCGTGGTCATCGGTCCGGAGGGAGGCTTCACGCCCGACGAGGTGGCTGCCGCCGAACGGGCGGGACTGACGTTCGCCGGGCTCGGGCCGCGGATCCTGCGCTCGGAGACGGTCGCGCTGGCCGCCGCGGCCGTGATCTTGTCGCGGACCGGCGACTTCGCCTAGGCTGCCCGCATGCCCGAGACCGACCCCGACTGCCTGTTCTGCGGGATCGTCGCCGGCGAGATTCCGTCCGACCGCGTGTACGAGGACGACCGGGTGGTCGTCTTCCGCGACGTCAACCCCCAGGCGCCGACCCACGTGTTGGCCATCCCGCGCCGGCACATCCCCTCGGCCGCCAACCTGACCGATGCCGACGGCGAGCTGCTGGCCGCCCTGTTCGGCGCGCTGCGGCGGGTGGCGGAGGAGGCCGGCCTGCACGGGTATCGGATCGTGACCAACGTCGGCGCCGAGGCGGGCCAGAGCGTCTTCCACCTGCACCTCCACCTGCTGGCCGGCCGGCCGATGGCCTGGCCACCGGGCTGACCGGAAGCGCGCGGCGGCCCGCGTTGACCCTCTGCACCTCCGCTGCTAGACTCCGCGGGCTTGCGCGCCGGGCCGGCGTGTGGCGGGCGGCGCCCGCCCATCGGTCCAGGCCAGGAACGGCGCGACTACGAAGCAGAGAGGAGGCGAGACGTTTGGCAGAGGTCCGCGTGGGCGAGAACGAGACGTTCGAGAGCGCGCTGCGCCGGTTCAACAAGAAGATCCAGCAGTCGGGAATCCTGGCTGAGGCGCGGCGCCGCGAGCACTACGAGAAGCCCAGCGTGAAGCGGAAGCGCAAGGAAGCCAAGAAGCGCAAGGCTACCCGCGCATAGTTCGCCAGACGCTCACAACCTCCCGCGGGACAGACCGATGACGCCCGCTCCCGACCAGACGATGACGCTCCAGCAGCGGATCGAGGCCGCCATGCGCGACGCGATGCGCGCCCGCGACGAGCGGCGCACGTCCACGCTGCGGATGGCGATGGCGGCCGCCCACAACCGCCAGATCGCGGTGGGCCGGCCCCTGACCGATGATGAGACCGTGGAGGTCCTGGGCCGCGAGCTGAAGCAGCGCCGCGAGTCGATCGAGCAGTTCCGGGCCGGTAGCCGCGAGGAGATGGCCCGGCGGGAGGAGGCCGAGGCGGCCATCCTGGCCGAGTTCCTGCCCGCCGCACTCTCCGAGGCGGAGCTCGAGGCCATGGTGACCCAGGCGATCGTCGAGACCGGCGCGACCTCGCCCGCCGACCTGGGCCGGGTCATGGGCCGCGTCGTCCCGCAGACCCGTGGGCGGGCCGACGGAAGGGCGCTCGCCGAGCTCGTGCGCAGGCTGCTGGGCGGCTGACCCCATGTTCATCCCGAGGACGCTGGCGGAGACGGAGGGCGGCGCGGGAAGGGGCCCCTGGGTCCGCGCCCTCATCGTCGGCGTGCTGCTGGCGGCCGGGCTGTGGGCCATCCTGACCGTCAACCTGCCGGCCGGCACGGTGAGCCTGGGCGTCGGCGACGTTGCCGGGTCGGAGATCCGCGCCTCCAGCACGGTCACCTTCGACTCGGAGTCGGAGACCCTGGCCGAGCGCAACCAGGCGGCCGCGGCGGTGCAGGACGTCTACGTTCAGATCGCCCCGCCAGGCGACATCCGGGACGCCCAGCTCAGCGCCTACGACTCGATGATCCGGGTGATCAACGGCGTCCTGGTGCGAAGGGACAACGGAACCCTGGCGCCGGAGGACGTGCCTGCCCAGCTGGACCGGGTGGCCCCCTCCCTGACGACGGCGCAGGTCGACCAGCTGGCGACCATGCCCGCCTCCTCCTTCGAGCGGGTCGGGGAGGCGGGCCGGATGGTGCTCGAGGATGCCATGTCCGGCACCGTGCGCGAGGACCGGCTGAGCGACGTCCGCGCCGAGGTGCGATCCAACATCACCAACGACCTGGTGCCGGAGCAGCGCGAGCTGGCGGGCGATCTGGCCGCCGGGTACGTGGCCGCCAACCAGGAGTACTCGGCGGAGGAGACCGAGGCCGAGCGCCAGGCGGCGCGCGACGCCATCGACCCGGTGCAGGTCACCATCGAGGCCGGGGAGTCGATCGTCCGCGCCGGCGAGCGGCTGACGGCCGTGGACGCCGAGGCGCTCGAGGAGCTGGGCCTGACTCAGCCCCGGCTGGAGGCGTCGACGCTGGGCGGCAACGGCCTCCTGGCGGCGCTGATCTCGTCGCTGCTGGTCGCCTTCCTCTGGCGCTTCGAGCCGCAGATCTGGTTCCGGAACCGTTCCCTCCTGCTCTTCGTGCTCGCCCTGCTGGCCAGCGCCGTGGCGATGCGCATCGCGGCCGACCGCACGCTGTGGGCCTACGTCGTCCCGACCGCGGCGACCGTGCTGCTGACCACCATCCTGCTCAACGGAGCGGCGGGAGCGGCCATGGCGGTCAGCCTGGCGGTGCTGGCCGGGATCATGAACAGCGACGCCCTCGAGCCGGCGGTCTACACCCTGGCGGGCGGCATCGTGTCGATGACCGCCATCGTGCGGGCCGAGCGCCTGAACGCGTTCCTGCGCGCCGGCCTGCTGCTGGCCGGCAGCAACGTTGTGGTGCTCATCGCCTTCAACCTGCTCCAGCAGCGCGACGTGGCAGCGCTGCTGCAGGGGCTGGTGGCCGGCGCGCTGAATGGCGGCCTGGCGGTGGTGCTGGCGGTGGGGTCGTTCGCGGTCATCGGCAACCTGTTCGGGATCATGACCGTCTTCCAGCTGCTGGAGCTGGCCAACCCGTCGTCGCGGCTGCTGCGCCGGCTGCTGCTGGAGACTCCCGGGACCTACCACCACAGCGTGATGGTCGGCAACCTGGCCGAGCGCGCCGCCGAGACGATCGGCGCGGACCCGCTGCTCGCGCGGGTGGGGGCGTACTACCACGACATCGGCAAGATGAAGAACCCACTGGCCTTCATCGAGAACCAGGCCGGCGCCCGCAACATCCACGACGACCTGTCGGCGGAGGTGAGCGCCCGCATCATCGCCAGCCACATCCGGGACGGGATCGACCTGGGCTACGAGCACGGCCTGCCGGTCCAGATCATCGGCTTCATCCCGCAGCACCATGGCACCAGCGTGATGACCTACTTCTACGGCAAGGCGCTGAGCGAGGTGAGCGGCAACGACGAGCTGGTGAGCCGGGACGTGTATCGCTACCCCGGCCCCAAGCCGCAGAGCCGCGAGGGTGCGATCTTGATGCTGGCCGACGGGGTGGAGGCATCGGTCCGGTCGCTGGATGACAAGGACGAGGCCAGCATCCGGGCCATGGTCGACCGGATCGTCGACGCCCGGGTGGAGGACGGCCAGCTGGATGACGCGGAGCTGACGCTGAAGAACATCTCCCAGATCAAGGAGGCGTTCGTGCAGCAGCTGCTGGGCATGTACCACAGCCGGATCAAGTACCCCGACAACATCGTGCCGCTGGAGCAGCAGCGCCGCGACCAGGCCTGACCCCGCCCGCTCCCGCGCTCCGTCAGGCGGCCCCGTCTTGAGGGTGGCGGGGCGGTGCCCTAGGATGGTCGCAGCATGGGCTGCGACGTCACCTTCCATGACCGGATCGGTCGCGACCAGCTGGAGGCGGCCCTCGAGCCGATCAGCGTGGAGCAGCTGCACGCGCTGCTGGAGTCCGCGCTGAGCGAGACGGCGCGCAGCGCCCTGGGCTCGCGCGACGTGGAGGTGGAGCTGACCCTCAGCGGTGACGCGGAGATGACACGGCTCAACTTCGACCACATGGGCGAGCGCGGCCCCACCGACGTCCTGGCGTTCCCCCTGCACGAGTGGCAGATCGCCGGCCGTCGCTCACGGCTGGCCGATGACGACGGCGTGACCCCGCCCGGCGCGATGCTGCTGGGCGACCTGATCGTGGACGTCGACCAGGCGGTGCGCCAGGCGAGCGAGGGCGGCTGGAGCGTGGCCGAGGAGATCGTGCTGCTCGCCATCCACGGCGGCCTGCACCTGCTCGGCCATGACCACGCCGACATGGACGAGGAGGAGGCGATGCGTGCGGTCGAGCACGACGTGATGGCCAGCATGCACCGTCGCCACCGGGAGATTCGCTGGTCGCCGGGCTCGCTCTTCGACCGGGCCGGGCACGCCGTCACGACCGGCAGCTAGCGCCAAGCTCAGCCGCTCCGGGCCGGCACGCGGCTCGTCACCGGCAGGACTGCTGATCCCACCTCCTCACCGTCGACCGCCAGGCTCACCAGCCAGCAGCCGGCGGTCGGGAAGCGCACCTCGTCGAGCCAGACGTAGTGCGTCATGGACGGTGCCCGACCGGCGGGAACCGGGCGATCCTCGACCTTGATCTGGATCGGATCGCCCGGGCCGAGCGGACGGGCGCTGGCGGTGACCTCGGAGCCGGACGCCGGCGACGGTGCGACGCGGGCCAGGATCTGGACCGACGGATCGTCGGCCCACCAGCTGGTGCCCAGGCCCGGCAGCAGGACGAAGGCGCCCGGCCCGCCGATCTCGCGGTAGCCGGCGAAGCGGTCCAGGGGCGAGGCGGGGCAGCCCTGGACCAGGTCGGGCGCCTCCCAGCTGTCCGGGACCGCAAAGACGGTGGCCGTGGCCGAGACCGGGTCGACCGCGCAGGCCAGCCGGCCCACCGGGCGTGGGAACATGGGCCGCCCCTGGCGCGTCTGCCACCCCACCCACTCCGCGGTGTCCCGGGTCACGAGGGCGTAGACCGGGTTGGCGGCCCTGACCGGATCGGCGATCTCCGACAGGTCGCGCAGGATGAGCCAGCCTCGGTACGCCAGCTCGGTGGTCCCGGGCTGGATGTCGCAGTCGGCCAGCGTGAGAGTCTCGTCCGCCGGCAGCGTGCCCTCGAGCTCGTCGAGGGCGAGCGGGCGGCTGATGGCCGATGGGTCCAACGCGGCCGGCAGGGACGGATCCGGCAACGCCGCAGGCTGTGGGGTCGGCGACGGCCAGCCGGCGACCACGACCATCACCGCCAGCAGCCCGCCCGCAGGAGCGGCGACCAGCGGCCAGCGCGGGCGGCGACGGTGGCGTGGCGGTGCGGCCAGTGCCTCCAGCACGGCCTGCTCGGAGACCTCCAACGCGACGGACGGCCGCTGCCGCGCCAGCCACCCGCCCAGCGCGCCATCGGAGCCGGCCACGGCCAGGGCGCCCCGGTGGGCCTGGGCAACCGCCCGCTCCGAGGTTCCGAGATCGGTCGCCAGCGCGGCGGGGTCCAGCCCGCCCTCCAGCAGGCCCGCCACGACGGCACGCTGCCGGGCTCCGAGACGCAGGAGCTGATTGCCACCGGCGATGGGAGCCAGGACGTCCACCTCGGTCGTGGCGTGGTACGCTTCGACCGCGTGGCGCAGCGCGGAGCCGTTGAGCGCCAGCCGCAGCTGGTCATCGGACGCCGGCCAGCCCGGCGATCGCGCGCGCCGGATCGAATCCGCGATGGCGGCCGCGGCGGCCGCCTCGGCGGCGGAGCGGTTCTGCAGGACCGCGTAGGCGAGCGCTGCAAGCCGGGATCCGACCGTCCTGGCAAGGACGGCACCGATGTCGGGCCGCCCGGCCCTCAGCCGGGCCGCCAGCCGATCGGTCGGCTCCGGGCGCCCGTGCTCGCGCGGGATCCGCCCCGATGTCCCTGCCTGCTCATCCACCTCGGGCGAGGATACGCCGGCAGGATACGACCCGCCTATGCCGCGGCCGGTGCGCGTGAGGCGGTGAGCCGCTCGGGCACCGGCGCTCCGTCCAGGATCGAACCCACAGCCAGTGCCGCCGAGGCGGGCCCGGTGGAGATGCCCCACGGGCCGTGGCCGGCACACACGAACAGGCCGGCCGCGCCCGCCACCGGCCCGATGAAGGGGCGGCCATCCATCGATTGCGGCCTGGCGCATGACCGCACCGCGACCACCTCGGCGGAACCGATGGCCGGCAGGAACCAGGAGCCTCGGCGCAGGAGCAGGGCGGAGAGGCGCTGGCCATCGGGCTCGCCGGACAGGAAGGTGGAGCCCAGGGTCGACACTCCGCCTGCGCTGGCGATCGAGAACAGGGACGGCGGGTCGGCCCGGGTCCCGGTCGCCGGCTCGGCCGCCGGCGCGGCGATCAGCGGGCGATTGACCACGTCCACCTGGTCCTCCTCCACAATGTGTCGGGGTGCGGCCTCGCCCAGGCGGAGCTGGACGGTGACGCCCCAGGTGCGGTGGATCGGCGCCCAGCCGCCCGACGGATCGACCAGCTGAGGGGACCACGGCCCGGCGGCGACGAGCACGGAACCGGTCGCAACGTGGCTGCCGCCGGCCAGGCGGACGCCCACGACCCGTCCGCCGTCGATCACGGGGCGCGCCTCCCGTCCCACCTCGAGCTGGGCGCCGTGGCGCTCCGCGAGGCGTGCCCATGCTGCTGTGGCCGATCCCGGTGGGATGGGGAAGCCGGTCTCCAGGCGGCAGGCGGCCAGCCCCCGGACGAGCGACGGCTCGGCCTCGGCGAGGGCGCCGGCGTCCAGGAAGGCCGGCGCCAGCTCGGGAACGGATCCGGCCAGCGCCGCCGCCTGGGCACGAGCCGCAGCGGGGTCGCGGCTCAGCAGGAGAAGACCGGCGGCGGTCACCGGAACCGCGAACGCCCCGTCCTCTTCCGCCAGCCCGCGGTAGAGCTCCAGGCTGCCGCGGTACAGGGGAGCCAGGACCGGGTCGAATGGATGCTGGATGGCGCCCAGGTTGCGACCTGAGGCCCCGGCGCCGAGGCCGCTCGCCTCGAACAGCGCGACCCGCGCCCCGCGGGCAGCCAGCATGGCGGCGGCGGAGCAGCCGATGATTCCGCCGCCGATGACGGCGACATCGACGCTGGATCGCATGCTCGCGGCGGCAGCCTCGTGGTTCATGTCGAGGGGTCGGTCGGTGGGTCCCCTCACTCTAGCAAGGCGCCTGCGACGACGCCGGGTGCGGCCGCTACCATCGGCGGGTGAAGGTCATCTGCGGCCTGGGCAACCCGGGCGAACGCTATCGGCTCACCCGCCACAACGTCGGCTTCCGGGTGGTGGACCTGCTGGCCGACCGCTGGGGCCGGACCGGTGAGGGCCGAGTTCGCGACGGCGCCGCCCGGCTGGAGGTCGATCGGCCGGCCCCCGTCGGCCGCGTGCTGCTGGTCAAGCCGCTGAAGTTCATGAACCTGTCCGGCGCGCCGCTGAGGGCGGCGATCCGCCATACCGATGTCGACCTCGCGCGCGACCTGCTGGTGGTGACCGACGACGTCGACCTGCCGCTGGGCCGGATCCGGCTGCGGCGGGAGGGATCGGCCGGTGGCCACAACGGCCTGCGCGACATCATCGCCAGCCTGGGCACGAACGAGCTCAGCCGGCTGCGGGTCGGGATCGGGCGGCCGGGCGCGGCGCGTGCCACGGTCGACCACGTGCTGGCCACCTTCAAGCCCGCCGAGCGGGAGCTGGCCGACGAGGCGATCGCGACCGCGGCGGATGCGGCCGAGACGTGGCTGAGCGAGGGGATCGAGGCCGCCATGAATCGCTACAACGGCCTCGACCTGGCAGCTCCCCTGACGTGACGACGACCGCCGCCCGGACCGGCGCCGGCCCAGCCACGCGCGGAGGATCCGACCGCCGGCTGGCAGCGCTCAGCGCCGAGCTGGCGCTGGTGCTGCCCTCCCCCGGTGTCCTTCGCGTTCCCGCGCCGGCGCGGGCGGCACACCTGGCGGCCCGGCGCCTGGTCCTGCCCCGCGGCGCGCCGCTGGTGGTGGTGGCCAGGACGGAGGACGAGGCCCACCGCCTCGCCGACGACCTGGCCGCGTGGCTGCCGGCCGGTTCGGTGCGCGTCCTGCCGGAGCGCGGCGCCATGCCGCTGGAGCGGGCCGCCCCCGAGCACGACGAGTCGGCCGAGCGGCTGGAGGTCCTGGCAATCCTGGGGGATCGCCACGGCGGAGGCCTGGTCCTGGTCGCACCGCTCCTGGCGCTCGTCCAGCGCACGCTGGCCCCGGCTCAGCTGGCCGCCGGCACGGTGGCGGTGGAGGTCGGCGGCCAGGTTCCGCAACGCGGCCTGCTGGGCGGCCTGGTTGCCGGCGGCTACGAGCCGGCGGTGGAGGTCAGCGGCGTCGGCGAGTTCGCGGCCCGGGGCGGGATCGTGGACGTCTGGCCGCCGGGCGCCGCCAACCCGGTGCGGGTCGAGTTCTTCGGTGACGCGGTCGAGTCGATCCGCTCGTTCGATCCCATGACCCAGGGCAGCCGCCGGCGGCTGGAGCGGGTGACGCTGCTGCCGGCCAGCGAGTTCCTGCCCGCGGACGGCTGGCTTTCGCTCACCGGCGCCGTTCCCGCCGGGAGCTGGCCGCAGCTGGAGGCGGATCTCGCGCGCCTGGAGCAGGGCGAGCTGGGCGAGGCGGCGGAGACCTGGGCCGCCCGGCTGGCCGGCGCCACCGCCGAGCGGCACGTCCCGGACGGCGCTCACCTGGTCCTGACCGACACCGCCGAGCTGGACGCCATCGCCGCGGAGCTGGACGCCCAGGCCGCCGAGCGTCGCGCGGGGCTGGTGACCGCCGGCGAGCTGCCGCCGGACTGGCCCCTGCCCTTCGACGCCGCCGCTACGCTGGTGGCGCTCCGGGACCGAGCCGCCGAGCGCCTGGAGGAGCAGGCCGAGGCCGATGCCGGCTACGGCGCCGCCCCATCCCTGCCCGGGCGCGCCGAACGGCTGGGGCCGTGGCTGGCCGAGCTGGTGGCCGGGCGCCGGATCGTGGTCACCACCGACCAGGCGAGCCGCGTCGGAGAGCTGCTGGAGGAGGCGGGGCTGGCGGCGGCGCCCACCGCGGAGCTCCACCAGCCACCGCCCATCGGAGCCATGGGGCTGGTCCACGGCTCCGTGTCGGGCGGGTTCGTCCACGGTCCGTTGGACCTGGTGGTGCTCTCCGATCGCGAGCTCTTCGGCGCGACGCGCGTCCGGCGCCTGACCCCATCCAAGCGGGTCGTCACCCGCGACCTGATCGGCAAGCTGGCCGCGGGAGACCTGGTCGTTCACGTCGACCATGGGATCGCGCGCTACGCGGGCATGACCCAGCGCGAGTACGGCGGCGACACGAAGGAGTACCTGCAGCTGGACTTTGCCGGGGACGACAAGATCTTCCTGCCGGCCGACCAGATCGGCCGCATCACTCGCTACAGCGGCGGCACCGCGCCGCCGCTGTCGAAGCTGGGCGGGACCGACTGGGAGCGCACCAAGCACCGCGTGCGCCGCGCCGTGGCCGAGCTGGCCGACGACCTGCTCGACATCTACGCCGCGCGCGAGGCGGCGCCCGGCTTTGCCTTCTCGCCCGACACCATCTGGCAGCGCGAGCTGGAGGAGGCCTTCCCCTACACCGAGACCCCCGACCAGGGACGTACCATCGAGGAGGTCAAGGCCGACATGCTGCGCCGCCGGCCGATGGACCGGCTGGTATGCGGCGACGTGGGGTACGGCAAGACCGAGGTGGCGCTGCGCGCCGCCTTCAAGGCGGTCCAGGACGGGAAGCAGGTCGCGGTGCTGGTGCCGACCACCGTCCTGGCGCAGCAGCACCTGGGCACTTTCCAGCGCCGCCTGGCGCCTTTCCCGGTCAGGGTCGCCATGCTCAGCCGCTTCGTCTCCAAACGGGAGCAGGAACGGATCGTGGCCGCCGTGACCGACGGCAGCGTGGACATCTTGGTCGGGACTCACCGGATCCTGTCGAAGGACATCGCCTTTGCCGACCTGGGCCTGCTGGTGGTGGACGAGGAGCAGCGCTTCGGGGTGGGGCACAAGGAGCGGATCAAGTCGATGCGGCGCGAGGTGGACGTGCTGACGCTGTCGGCGACGCCCATCCCGCGGACGCTGCACCTCTCCCTGGTCGGCATCCGCGACCTGTCGGTGATCGAGACGCCGCCCGAGGCCAGGCTCCCGATCCAGACCCGCATCGCGGAGGACGACGACATCCTGGTGCGGGACGCCATCAACCGCGAGCTCGACCGCGGGGGCCAGGCGTTCTTCGTGCACAACCGGGTGGAGACCATCGAGGCCGCCGCCGAGCGGGTGCGGCGCCTGGTGCCGCGGGCCAAGATCGCCATCGGTCATGGGCAGATGGCGGAGGGCATGCTCGAGCGGGTCATGCTCGATTTCGATGCCGGCCGCTTCGATGTCTTGGTCTGCACCACCATCATCGAGTCCGGGCTCGACATCCCGAACGCCAACACCATCGTCATCAGCCGCGCCGACACCTTCGGCCTGGCCCAGCTCTACCAGCTCCGCGGCCGGGTGGGCCGCTCCGACCGCCGGGCCTACGCCTACCTGCTGCACCGTCGCGGGACGCCGCTCTCGTCGGTCGCCCGCAAGCGGCTGCACGCCATCTTCAGCGCATCGGACCTGGGCGCCGGCTACCAGATCGCGCTCTCCGATCTGGAGATCCGCGGGGCCGGCAACATCCTGGGTGCCGAGCAGCACGGCTTCATGGCGGCCATCGGCTTCGAGCTCTACACCCGCCTGCTGGCCGAGGCGGTCGACGTCCGGCGCGGACGGGTGGTGGGCGTGGAGCCGGCCCCGGTGCGCCTCGACCTGCCGGGCTCCGCCTACCTGCCCGATGCGTACGTCGGCGACTCCGGCGCCAAGCTCGAGATGTACCGGCGCTTTGCCGCAATCCGGTCCGATGGCGACGCGGAGCAGCTGCGCGGTGAGCTGCGTGACAGGTTCGGTGCCATCCCGGAGCCGGTGGAGGGCCTCTTCCGTGCGGTGGCGGTGCGCATGGCCGCCGAGGCGGCGGGCGTGCCCGAGGTGCGCGCCGAGGCGCGCCAGGTCACCCTCAAATGGCCCCACTTCGATCGCCGCGCGGTCGTCACCGCGCTGACGCTCGCCGGATTCCGCCCGGCGGCCGGCTCGAACCAGGTGCGCATTCCCGTCGGCCCGGCCCGCGACCCGGTCGACGTCGCGCTGCGGGCGTTGGCGGCACTGGCCACACGTGCCGCTGCCGCCGGCTGACGCGCCGCGGCGATGTACGCTCACCCAATCGAGAGAACGCAGCGCAGCGGGCGGCTCGGGTGACATCGGCTCGATCCATTGCGACCAACGTCGAACGCATGGGGTGGGTGTCGAGTCAGGCGACAGGAACCGGCAACCACCCAGTCCTCGTCCTGTCGTCATGAGATCCGTCTCGTCGCTGCTCGCGGCCGGCCTGGTCGCGGTGCTGGCGGCCTGTGGGAGCCTTGGCGGACAGCCCATCTACCAGCCCAGCGCGCCGCCGGTTGCGATCGCCGAGCAAGGGGACTTCACGATCGAGATCGCATCGCCACATGACCGATGGCCCTCCGGCGAGCCGATCGAGGTGACCGCCACCCTGAGCTACCACGGGACCGGAGCCACGACAATTTGGGGCGCCGGCGCCGGGCCAATTGCCTTCACCGTCCGCGAGATCCGCAGTTCGATCGATTCGTGGACCCAGATCGAGGCACGATCGGCCACGAGTGCCGCCACGCCCGCGGATCCGACCGGGCCGATGGCCGCCCGCGCCATGCTGATCGCCTTCGCCACGGCGTTGGCGGCGCCGGCGGGCGGCAGATTGGCGAACAGCAGCTCTGCCGCCTCTTCCCGGCCGACGCGGTGGCCATCCCGCAGGCACAGGAGCTCGACCAGCCGACGCGCCGTCGGCCGGCTCCACGGGCCGGCGCGTCGCCCGTCCGGCAACAGGACGGCGAAGCGACCGAGGAGCTGCACTCGGATGGCGACGGTGGGCGGCATCGCGCGGCGAGTCTATCGGATGCCGGTGGGCCAACTTGGATCCGTGGACGCCGCGCTGCGCGCGCTCGTGGCCCTGGCGGATGACGATGAGTCAGGCCTTCCGACATCGCCGTCTAGCGCTCACGATCGGCAGTCAGGCCCTGAGCTCTACCGTCTCAACGAGCCATCTCCTCTCACGCCAACACTCACGGTCAGGAGGCACGACCCATCCGTATGCACTTGGGGACAGGAATTCGCCACCTCCAACGATCAACTCATCGCCTGGATGAAGTACAGCCCCATCAACCTTCACCGAGCGACCGATGTCATCCCAAGCTGCCCCGGGAGCTGGCCAGGCAAGCAGGTGGGATTCGCCATTGGCTGTTTGTAGGAGGAGGCACCGACCGTGGAGGACGAGCGTTCCTTCAATGGCCGCCGTGTGCACGAAGTTCCCGGCGGAGCGAGCGTACAGCGGCAGCCTGACGCTGGGCGAGCACCCAGAGACCAGCAGCACCGTCAGCAGAATGCATCGCAGGACCCACCATCGGGATCGAGAACTCACTCTGTCAGCACGGCTAGGGTCATGAGAGTCAGGTAGTTATGCTGCATGAACGTGGCTGCTGGGCAGTCTGGGAATGGAAGCTGACCGGCTTGCTGAGTGCCGTACGCAATGCCCCAGTAGAACCACGGTCCTCCGCTGTCGCCCACATCGCACTTCAGAGGTGAACCGGTCACCTTTACCCAGCTCGAGAAGCAGTCATTGCTGCCTGTTGGCCCACATATGTTGCCTGGGTCGAAGTGGACACTCTGGATCGTGCCGCAACTGTAACCCGTCGAGACGCCGTAGTGGCAGACGTAATCCCCGACCCAGGATTCGACGTCTCCAGCAACGGACGTCACCGTTCTATGCTGGGAGCCATCCCAGAACTTCGGATACACGGTGTGGACGCTGTTAACCATCCACTGGGCATCTTGATCGTCGTCGAATCGTTCTCCACGAAGCGTCAGCGAATACGAAGTCGTGTCAGATTCCTTGTACACGACGTTCGTATTCGCGCAATGGCCGGCCGTGGTAACCCCACGAACACCGGTGTTGATGTTGCGGATGCTGAAGCCGGTCGTGCAAGGACTCGCCCCGTCGTTTCCGGTGACTCTCTTTCCACCGTATGTGTGAAGTAGCGCAAACGCCGCATCTTGGCTGACGGTGAGTCGCACAGGCACCGCCGCGACCCGCTCAATCGCCTCCCGCTGGACATTTGAGACGGTCTTTGGAGTCGTCAGATGCAACGAGTTGCCTTTAACGTCCAGTTCCACGCTTACTTCAGGCAGGCCCTCAGCCAGATACTCGTCCAGCCGGCGGGCAGCGGCGACGAGTTCGTCCAAACTCTGGGCGGAGTTTGTGACCACGGCCGTCGGCACAGGGGCATCCCGGAGAACGGCCTCGAGTTCCGGGGAGGGGTCTGTTCCCGTGACTCTCACGACTAGCCGGTAGACAGGTTCGTGCTCGGTCCAAGCTCCTGCGAAACGGCTTCCGAGAGCCACCCTTGCTGCTGACTTGATGTCAGAAAGGGCCTTCTGGGCAACCAGCCGTTGCCTAGCCTGGTCAACAGTCACGCGGAACGAGTCGGCATACGAGCGAGCGTCCATTTCAAGGCCGCCATCGACTGCCGTCGGCGAATCTCCAACTTCGGCATTCGCCATCGTGGGAGCCGTCGAGACGATCCATATGATGACGAGGCCGGCGATTCGGCGGTCCATTTCTGCTAGCCCTCCCAAGGGTACCGACACTATGACTTAGGACCATATCATCCTGGAGCGTACCTTGTTCTCAATCAATAACCGAGGAACGACGGCTGGTTTCGTGTGTGGACACCGCGCTGCGCGCTGGCGGCGGCGTCGTCCGATGAGGCGGCTTCGGCTACGCTGGCGCGTCTCCCCGTTGAGCATCCGTCCTACCCCGCGATGCGGGTGATTCCCGGTACCCGGCCCAGGTCGGCATCGAGCGAGGCGACGCGGGGCGGGCCGGCCTCCAGCGCCGCCGCGCCCAGGTAGGCGTCGGCGAAGTCAAGGCTGCGGGTGGAGCCGTACAGGTCCAGCGCTCGCGCCAGGACGTGGGCCTCGCGGACGTCGAGCCCCTGGGCGCCCAGCAGGTCGCCCAAGCGTCGCCCGATCGCGGATCGGGACCAGCGAAAGATGCGCTCGGAGACGTAAATGAGCTCGCCGATCACGATGGGCGTCACGATCAGCCGCAGCCTGCCTTCGGCCACGCGCTGGAACAACGCTGCCGCGGTGTCGAACAGCGGATGGGTCTCGCCGGCGAACAGCACGATGAACAGGTTGGTGTCCGCGTAGGCGCGGTCAGGGGATGCCTTGCGCCCCCTGCCTCCCATCGTCATCTTGCCGAGCGCCGGCGCGCGTGGCTGGCGGCGGTCGCGTCCCGAATCATGGCGCCGATCTGCTCGGCGGTGGGCGGGATGCGCGGAGCGGCGGCCTCGGCGATGCCGGCGAAGCCGAGGAGATGACGCGCGGGACGGGTGGTCACGACCGCGCCGGCACGGCTGAGGTGGAACTCCAGCTCGTCGCCGGGCCCAAGCCCAAGCCGGTCGCGGACGGCCTTGGGAACCGAGATCTGGCCCTGCCGCGTCACCCGAGCTCGCGCCGTCAGTACCTCGTCCTGCTTAATGATCATGGTGGAACATTATCACGTCGCGCCTAATGGGAGAGCCACGACGGTCCCCCCATCCGCCGCGAATGCCGATACTGGCGCGATGAACGATCCCTCAGCGGTGAGGCTGCGCGACGTGACGCTGGCGGATGCCGACATGCTCGACGCGTGGGCCAACGACCCACGTGACCGCGGCGGCTTCAACGACTTCGGCCACGACCATGACCCGACTTCCCGCGACGCGCTGGCCAAGGGCCCGCTGCGCAACGACCGCAACGGCGTGCTGATCGTGGAGCGGGTCGATGACGGAACCCCCATCGGCACCGTCGGCTGGCACCGGGTGAACTACGGCCCGCCACCGCGCTCCGACGCCTGGAACTTCGGGATCGACATCCGCCCGGAGTTCCGCGGGCGAGGCTACGGGTCCGAGGCGCAGCGGCTGCTGGCGCAGTGGCTGTTCGCCAACACGGACCTCAACCGGGTCGAGGCTTCGACCGACGTCGAGAACGTCGCCGAGCAGCGTGCACTGGAGAAGGCGGGCTTCGTGCGCGAGGGAATCCAGCGTGGCGCCCAGTTCCGGGCCGGGGGCTACCACGACCTGGTCACCTACGCGCGCCTGCGGACCGACCCGACCGATTGACGCCGGCTGCCGGGCAGATCACCGGCGGGCTATACTCTACGGCGGATCTGTCTCGACCCGGGACGGGCGCACCCGTCCGGCGCCGAACTCGACCGAAGCCGCGCATCGCGCGCGGATGAAGTGAAGGAGGCGCGTCCCGTGACCACCCGTCCACCCCTCGTCGACCCGGCTGCCGCACGCGCCACGCTGCGCGCGGGTGATCGGTCGTATGCCTATCACCGCCTGGCCGATGCCGGCGTTCCCGATCTGGCGCGCCTGCCCTACACCGTCAAGGTCCTGCTCGAGAACATGCTGCGCAACGCCGCATCGGGCGCCGGCCTGGTGACCCCCGAGGACGTGCGCGCGCTCGCCGGCTGGGATCCATCGGCCCCGGGCGAGTACGAGCTGCCGTTCATGCCGGCCCGCGTCATCCTCCAGGACTTCACCGGCGTCCCGTGCGTGGTGGACCTGGCCGCCATGCGCGACGCGGTGGCCGAGATGGGGGGTGACCCGGGCCGCATCAACCCGCTGGTGCCGGTCGACCTGGTGATTGACCACTCGGTCCAGGTGGACCAGTACGGGACCGATGCGGCCTTCCTCATCAACGTCGAGCGCGAGTACGAGCGCAACGGCGAGCGCTACGCGCTGCTGCGCTGGGCCCAGCAGGCCTTCGACTCGTTCCGGGTGGTGCCGCCGGGGACCGGCATCGTGCACCAGGTCAACCTGGAGTTCCTGGCCGACGTGGTCAGCGCGCGAGACGGGGTCGCCTTCCCGGACACGCTGGTGGGGACCGATTCGCACACGACCATGATCAACGGCCTGGGCGTGGTCGGCTGGGGCGTGGGCGGCATCGAGGCCGAGGCCGCCCTGCTGGGCCAGCCGCTCTAC